>CAZPWV010000110.1:0-7204 GCA_964590825.1 uncultured Rhodobacter sp.
GCGTGGATGTCGATGATCGTGCTCATGGGAGTGCTCCGATTGAAAATTCGTCTTCTCTATAGACCCATGCCGCGGCTGCGAAAAGGGTGTTGTTGGCGCTAACGGTCCTGTTAGCGCCGGACTTTCCATGAAATTTTCGCGTCAGGCTTTGGCGCGGCCGGGGCGGCTTGCGCGGCGTTGGCGGGCCAGCGTGTAAAGCCCCGAGGCCACGATCACCGCGCCGCCGGCCAGCGTCCAGGCGTCGGTGGGTTCGGCAAAGACCGCCCAGCCGATCGCCATGGCGAAAATCAGCCGCGTATAGCGAAACGGCGTAATCACCGCCACCTCGCCCAGCCGCATCGCTGCGATCAGCGCGTAATATCCCGCCGTGCCAAAGACCAGCGCCCCGCCGATCCGGGCAAGGTCGGGCAGGGCGAGCGCCTGCCAGGGGCCCTGAAAGAACAGCGCCCCCGCCCCCGCCGGGATGATCGCGGCAAAGCCATAGGTCGCAAGCTGCATCGAGGTGATGGTGCGCGGCACCCGACGCGTCACCACATCCCGCGCCGCCAGCCCCAGCACCGCCACCACGGCAAAAAGCGACAGCACCGAAAACCCCGCCGTGCCGGGGCGAATGACGATCAGCACGCCGACAAAGCCCACCACAATCGCCGACCAGCGCCGCCAGCCCACCTGCTCGCCCAAAAACAGCGCCGCCCCCAGCGTCACCGCCAAAGGCGTGGCCTGCAAGATCGCCGATGCCTGCGCCAGGGGCGTAAAGGCCACCGCGCAGACAAAGGCCAGCGTGCCGACGATTTCACCCAGATTGCGCCCGACCACCGCCGGCGCCAGTAGATCCCGCGACAACAGCCGGTCGCCCTTCGCCAGCGCCAGCACCGCAAAGATCAGCGTGCCGCCAAGGCCCAGCAGCACCAGAACCTCGCCCACCGGCAGGTGCTGCGACAACCGCTTGACGAACATGTCCTCGACTGCAAAGCCCGCCATCGCCGCCACCATCAACAGGCTTCCGCGCAGATTTTCCATGATTTCTCCCGCTCGCGGCCCCGATCACCGCGATGCCTTCGCCTTGCCCGAGCCCCGCGCCAAGGTAAAGGCGGCGATTGTATCCGCCACAACTCCGCGCCCCGTGCCCGCCGGCGGCGCAGCCTGACCACTTCAGCGGCGCAGCCCCGCCACATCGGCCCAGACCGGCAGATGGTCCGAGGCCCGCGCCGCGAGCGGGCTGGTGAACACCCCCGCCCGGACCAGCCGCAGCCCCGGCCCGGTGACAAAACGGTCAAACCGCGCCAAAGGCGCGGGGGCGGGGTAGCTGGGGCCGGGGCTGTGAACATGCAGCCCCGTCAGCGCCTCGAAGCCGCGCGCCTCGGCCCATTCGTTGAAATCCCCCAGCGCCAGCGCCGGCATCCGGGACGCCCGCAGCATCTCGGCCAGCCGCCCCCATTGCGCCCGCCGGTCGCCCCGTCGCAGGCCCAGATGCGCGGCAATCACCATGAAGGGCGCCGCCCCCTCATGCGCGATCACCAGCCGCAGGGCGCCGCGCGGCTCCAGCCCCGGCAGGGCGATCCCTTCCGCCTCCAGCACCCGCGTGCCGCGCCGCAGCAACACCGCCTGACCGTGCCATCCCAGCGATTGCGGCCCGGTGCGGGGCAGGGGCGCCAGATGGTAAAGCCCCTGCGCCTCGATCAGCTTTTCGGGCAGGGCGGCGGGGCGCGCCCCCAGGCGCCGGTCCACCTCCTGAAGCGCCACCAGATCGGCGCCGAGCGCCGCAATCACCGCCAGAATCCGGTCGCCATCGCGCTTGCCGTCGAGGCCAAGGCATTTGTGGATATTGTAAGAGGCAAGCCGAAGCGTCATGCCGCGACCCTACAGCCGCGCCGCCGGCGGGTCAAATCAGGTGCCGCAAAAGGTGCGCGTCACCACCTCCTCGGCGCCGGGCGCGGCCTCGTAACCGACGTCATGCAGCGACGGCTCGAACGGCGCGGCAAGGGCCGCGGCCAGCCGGTGAAACGGCGCAAAATCGCCCGCCAACGCAGCCGAAATCACCCGCTCCACCTGATGATTGCGGGCAATCCGCAGCGGGTTTGCCGCCGCCATCACCGCCAGCGGTGCGCGTTCCTGCGCAATCCGGGCGCGCCAGAGCGGCTCCCAGCGGTCAAAGGCCTGTGGATCGGCAAATTCCGCCCGCGCGCTGCCCGTGGCGAGCCCGGAGAAGGTCCGGGTGAAATCGGCCCGTTCGCTGGCCATGCGCGACAACAGGCTCTCGATCAGCGCCCGGTCGGCAGGCCCCGCGCCGGCCAGCCCGATCTTGCGCCCCATCCGCGCCAGCCATTCGTCGTGATAGGCGGGAATGAACCGGTCCAGCACCCGCGTTGCCGCCGCAATCGCCGCCTCGCCCGCACCGATCAGCGGCAAAAGGCTCGAGGCCAGTTGCGCCAGATTCCACAGCGCCATCTGCGGCTGGGCGGCATAGGCATAGCGGCCATGGCTGTCGATCGAGGAAAACACCTTTTGCGGATGATAGGCATCGAGAAAGGCGCAGGGGCCAAAGTCGATCGTCTCGCCGGAAACGGCCATGTTGTCGGTGTTCATCACGCCATGGACAAAGCCAAAAGACATCCACTGCGCGATCAGCCGGGCCTGCGCCACGGCCACCGCCTGCAACAGCTCCAAAGCCCCGTTGGCTTGCGGAAAGTGGCGCGCAATCACATGGTTGCACAGGGTTTTCAGGGCTTCGTCATCGCCGCGCGCGGCAAAATACTGAAACGTGCCGACCCGGATATGGCTTGCCGCCACCCGTGCCAGCACCGCACCGGGCCGCGAGATTCCGTCGCGCACCACCCGCTCGCCCGTCAGGACCGCCGCCAGCGCCCTTGTGCTGGGCACCCCCAGCGCCGCCATCGCCTCGCTCAGCAGATATTCGCGCAACACCGGACCCAGCCAGGCGCGGCCGTCGCCCCGGCGCGAAAACGGCGTGCGCCCCGCCCCTTTCAGCAC
Organism: uncultured Rhodobacter sp.; assembly: GCA_964590825.1. Classification (GTDB taxonomy): domain Bacteria; phylum Pseudomonadota; class Alphaproteobacteria; order Rhodobacterales; family Rhodobacteraceae; genus Rhodobacter. Next base: position 2,992 of record CAZPWV010000110.1, read on the forward strand.
CAGGTCAAACCGGTTTCCGTCCGGCGCAACGATCTCGCCCAGCAAGATCGCGCGACCATCGCCCAGTGTCGGCACCCAATGGCCGAACTGATGCCCGGCATAGGCCTGCGCAAGGGGGGCGGCGCCCTCGGGCAGCGCATTGCCCGCCAGAACCGCCGTGCCCGCAGCGCTGGCCAGCCAGTCGCCCGCAAGCCCCAGCGCCGCCGCCAGGGGGCGGTTCACCGCAATCGGCTGCGCCGCCGCCACCGGCTCGGGGGCGAGGCGCTCGAAGAACCGCTCGGGCAGGCGGGCATAGCTGTTGTCGAAATTCAGGCGCATCGCCCTCATCTGGGGCGCGGCGCGGGGTGGTCAATGTGCAATGAGTATTTGGACCAAGAAGAAATGCCACGTCGTCTTGGCCCCAATACGCCTCATTGCTCAGAGCCGGGCCAGCCGCTCGGTGAGCAACGTGTAAAAGCCCCCCGCATCGACCGAGCCCATGAACATCGCATTCGGTGCGCGTTTGGTGACCCGCCACCAATCGGCCACGGTCATCCCCAGGGTCAGTTCCGAGCGGGTTTCGATCTCGACATTGACATGGCGGCCCGCAAACAATTCGGGGCGGATCAGATAGGCGATCACGCAGGGGTCGTGCAGCGGTGCGCCCTGGCTGCCGTATTTCGCCATGTCGAAACGCTCGAAAAAATCGGTCCAGCTCGCCACCGCATGGCCGACCTTCGTGCCCAGCGCCCGAAACGCCTCGATCCGCGCCCGCGTGGTCAGCACCTGATGCGTCACGTCAAGCGGCATCACCACCAGGGGAACGCCGGATCTGAAAACGATTTCCGCCGCTTGCGGATCGACGTAAATGTTGAATTCGGCCGTGGGGGTGGTGTTTCCAACCTCGAAATAGGCGCCGCCCATCAATACGATCTGCGCCACTTTCGGCACGATCTCGGGGGCGCGGAGGAAGGCGGTGGCAATATTGCTCAGCGGCCCCAGCGGGCACAGCGTCACCGTTCCCGCCGGCGCCTCGCGCAGCGTCTCGATCAGGAAATCGACCGCATGTTGCTCTTGCAGCGCCATCGTCGGCTCCGGCAGCGCAATGCCGTCCAGCCCGGTCTTGCCATGCACATATTCCGCCGTGACAAGCGGGCGCTCCAGCGGCCGGTCGCAGCCGGCAAACACCCGAATGTCGGGCCGCCCGGCCAGTTCGCAGACCACACGGGCGTTTTTGCTGGTCAGCGCCAGCGGCACATTGCCCGCCACGCAGGTGATGCCCAGCACCTCGAGTTCGGGGCTGCCCAGCGCCAAAAGAATGGCCACGGCGTCATCCTGGCCGGGGTCGGTGTCGATGATGATCTTGCGGGTCACGGAATGCTCCTTGGCGCGGCCGGCGGTGGCCTTTGGGGCACAATGTCGCAGCCCCGCCGCGATGTCCAGAACCGAGGCAGCGGCCAAAACTTCGCCACATTCGGGCATTAATCCTGATTAACGAAGTGTTAATGTTTCCAGTCCCGAGTGTCCCCCCGTTCCAGATCAGCGACCGGTAACCCGGCAACAGGCAGCCCCATGACCTCGCACAGCCACCAGATTTTTGCCGCCATGCCCGCGACGGGCAGTCTTGCCGCCAATGTCGCGCGCACGCTGGCCATCGGGCACCGCGAACTTGCCGGGGCGGGTTATGGCGCGGCGGTGCTGGGGCCGGTCGGTGGCGGCGGGGTGCATGTCGATGAAACCATCTGCGGGCGGGCCGCGGCGGGGCTTGACGGTTTTTTCGCGCAGGCGGCGGTGCGGGCGCGGGCCTTTGCGGCGCGGCTGAACGGGCCGGTCACCCGGTTGGTCGTGCCGGTGCTGCCCTATGATCTCTATTTCCCGGCGCTCTGGCGCCATCAGGCGGCGCGCCGCGCCATGCCCGATTTTGCAAGCCTTGCCGCGCAGCTTGGCGCCGATCCGCGCGGCTGGGTGGATCTGGTCGAAGAGCTTGTGGCCGCGCTGGCGCCGCAAGAGGTGGTGATCCTGCCTGCGCCGCTGCGGGCCGCGCAGGTTCTGGCGGCGCTGGTGCCGGCGGCCGGGCTTGCCGCGCAGGACACCCCGCCCGCCGCCATGCCCGATACCGCGCTGGCGATGCTGCAACGGCTCTATCGCAGCGGGGTGCGGATCTCGCCGCGTCAGGCCGCGCGTCTGGCCGAGGTCCACGCCCGCCAGCCGCAACCCGCGCCCCTGGCCAGCTTTGCCCCGCTGGAGGCTGCCCGGCTGCTCCAGCGCTTTGGCGCCGATATCGACCGGCTGGCCGGGCTGGCCGGAGTGCGCATCGGTCTGGGTGCGGGGCTGGCCTGCGCGGCGGAATGACCGCCCATCTTTGCCACCCCCAGCTTTAGCCAGACCCCGCCTCAGCCAGACCCCGCCTCAGCCAGACATTGCCGCCTCGAGCGCCTCGAGCGCGGCCATCCACATCTCTTCCGCGCGCTCCATCGCCGCCCGCGCCTCGGCGTGTTTGAGCAGCCATTTGTCGCGCTCGGCCCCCCGCGTGGCCTCATAAAGCATCGGGTCTGACAGCTTTTCGTCCAGCTTTTCAAGCATTTCAGCCAGCTTGTTCACACGCTCTTCGCATTTGCGCGCCGCGCCCCGCAAGGCCAGAATGGCCTCGCGGTTGGGCGCGGCCGAGGCGGGTGCGGCCGGGGCCGGGGCGGCGGTTTTTGCCTTTGCGCCTGCCGGGCGCTCGGCGCCATCGCCGGCCAGCAGATCGGCGCGGTAGCTTTCCAGATCGCCGCCATAGGGTTCGACCGCACCGCCCTTGACCAGCCAGAGCCGGTCCGCCACCAGCGACAACAGATGCATGTCATGGCTGACCAGGATCACCGCGCCCGAATAGGCGGTCAGCGCCTCCACCAGCGCCTCGCGGCTCTCGATATCAAGATGGTTGGTCGGTTCGTCCAGAATCAGCAGATGCGGCGCATCGAGCGTGGCCAGAAGCAGCGAAAGCCGCGCCTTCTGCCCGCCCGAGAGCTTGCCCACCAGCGTTTCCGCCTGATCGGCCATCAGCCCGAAACCCGCCAGCCGTGCGCGCAGCCGGGCCTGATGCTCCTCGGGGCGCAGCCGCCCCAGATGCTGCAGCGGCGTGGCGGCAAGGTCCAGCTCGTCCACCTGATGCTGGGCAAAATAGCCAATGCGCAGCTTGCCCGAGCGCCCGATGCGCCCCTCCATCGTCTCAAGTTTCCCGGCCAACAGTTTGGAAAGGGTCGATTTTCCTTCACCGTTACGACCAAGCAGCGCAATCCGGTCATCCTGGTCGATGCGCAGGTCGAGCCGTCGCAGCACCGGCTTGCCCGCATAGCCCACCGCCGCGCCCTCCATGGTGATGATCGGCGGCGAAAGGGTCTCGGGGACGGGAAAGCTGAACACCTGCCGGGCCGCGTCTTCGGGCGCGGTGATCGGCTCCATCTTTTCGAGCATCTTCACCCGTGCCTGCGCCTGCACCGCCTTGCTGGCCTTGGCCTTGAAGCGATCGACAAAGCTTTGCAGATGCGCCCGGCGGGCCTCTTGCTTTTTCGCCGCTGCCGCAAGGTTGGCGCGTGCCGCCGCGCGGCTGCGGGCGAACTGGTCATAGGGGCCGCTCCACAGCGTCAGCTTGCGGTTTTCCAGATGCAGGATCGAGCCAACCGCCCGGTTCAACAGGTCGCGGTCGTGGCTGATGATGATGACCGTATGCGGGTAGCGCGCCAGGTATTGTTCCAGCCAGAGCGCCCCTTCCAGGTCGAGATAGTTGGTCGGCTCGTCGAGCAGCAACAGGTCGGGCTGGGCAAACAGCACCCCCGCCAGCGCCACGCGCATCCGCCAGCCGCCGGAAAAATCGGCGCATGGGCGGCGGATCGCCTCGGCATCGAACCCCAGCCCCTTGAGAATGGCCGCCGCCCGGCCCTCGGCCGACCAGGCCTCGATATCGGCCAGCCGGGTCTGGATTTCGGCAATGCGGTGCGGGTCTTGCGCGGTATCGGCCTCGGCGAGCAGCGCCGCGCGTTCGGTATCGGCGGCCAGCACCGTCTCGATCAGCGAGGCCGAGGAGGCGGGCGCCTCTTGCGCCACGCCGCCAATGCGCGCCCGCGCCGGCAGCGAGATCTCGCCCGATTCCAGCGCCAGTTCATGACGGATCAGCCGAAAGAGCGTGGTCTTGCCCGCGCCATTGGCCCCCACCAGGCCAACCTTGTGGCCCTCGGGAATGATCGCACTGGCG
>CAZPWV010000111.1:0-7194 GCA_964590825.1 uncultured Rhodobacter sp.
AGATCGGACATGGTGAGACGGAAGTTCACGAAGGAGTTCAAGTTTGAGGCGGTGAAGCTGGTGACAGAGCGGGGCGTTGCGGTGGCGCAGGCAGCCCGTGATCTGGATCTTGCCGCGAGCGTGCTGCGGCGATGGATGCGGGAAGCCTCTGCGGCGCCCGTCACGGCGTTCCCCGGCAATGGCCAGCAGCGTGCCGAGCTGGCCGAGATCGCAGCCCTGAAGAAAGAGGTCGCCAAGCTCAAGGCGGAGCGTGACATCCTAAAAAAAGCCGCAGCATACTTTGCGAGGGAAGCGACATGAGGTTCGCCTTCATCGCGAAGCACCGGCATATCTGGCCGATCAGTTGGCTGTGCGAGGTTCTGGCGGTTTCGCGCTCGGGCTTCCATGCATGGCTGAACCGCCCTCTCAGCGACCGGGCGATCCTTGATGCGAAGCTCGTCACGGCCATAGATACGAGCTTCAAGGCCAGCGACCGGACTTATGGTGCCCGCCGGGTCTGGCACGATGTCCTTGAAGAGGGTCTGATCTGCGGCCTTCACCGGATCGAGCGGCTGATGCGTGAGACACGCATTGAAAGCGCGCCCAAAGCGGCGCGGAAAGCCTGGGGACGATGGCGAACGATCGGTCATCGCCGACAACATTCTCGACCGCGATTTCGAAGCGGATCGCCCGAACCAGAAGTGGCTGGCCGACTTCACGTACATCTGGACCGCCCAAGGCTGGCTGTATGTGGCGGTCGTGCTGGACCTGTTCTCCCGCCGTGTGATCGGCTGGTCGATGAAGGCCGAGAGGGATTCTTCGCTGGTCATGGACGCCTTGATGATGGCCATCTGGCGGCGCGGCAAGGCGGACGCCCTGCTGCATCACTCAGACCAGGGGTCGCAGTACACCAGCGAGCAGTTTCAGCGCCTGCTGGCCGACAATGGTATCACCTGTTCCATGAGCCGAGCCGGCAACGTCTGGGACAATTCGGCCATGGAGAGCTTCTTTTCGTCGCTGAAAATCGAACGGACCAACCGCAAGGTCTATCGCACACGCGACGAAGCGCGCGCCGACGTGTTCGACTACATTGAGCGCTTCTATAACCCGCGCAGACGGCATTCGAAACTGGGCTACATCAGTCCCATGGAGTTCGAGGCCCGCGCTATGCTAGCTTAACCCGCTGTCCACGAAACCGGCAGCAGCTCATGGGCTAGGCAAGAAGTAACCGCCCCACCCGTTGCCCCACTTCCAACAGCCTTGGCAGAATCGCTTTGGCGGTCTACATAGTTCTCGACATCCTGGCACCCCAGCCAACTCCCCCGTCTTGCGCAGCGCGTTACCGATCAGGGCCTTGCTTTTGGCCGATGCGGGGTTTTGCCCCAGGGGATGCCCCAAACGGGTGACGAGGGTGACGGGGATGGCGGGGTAACGGCCGAAAGTTGACGTTCCGCGAGGCCGCTAGACCCCCAGCAACTCGGCGCAGGCGGCGGGTTCCAGCGGGCGGCTCCAGAAGAACCCCTGCCCGAGATCGAAGCCCAGTTCCTGCATCAGATCGGCGGTGGACTGGTTTTCCACCCCCTCCACCACGGTATCAAGCCCCATCGCCCCGGCCAGCGCGCGGATCGATTTCAGGATCGCCCGATAGCCCTGGCCGCTGCCCAGCCCATCGACGAAACTCTTGTCGATCTTCAGCTTGCGCACCGGATGGCGGGCCAGACAGTCCAGCGAGGCATAGCCGGTGCCGAAATCGTCCAGCACCAGCGCAACCCGCATCGCCAGCAAGGCGTCAAAGACCCCTTCCGCCTTTTCGGCCGGGTGAATGACGATGTTTTCGGTGATCTCCACTTCCAAAAGCTCGGGTGGCAGGCCGCTTTCGCGCAGCGCGGCCTCGACCGCGGCGGGCAGGATGGCAAGGTCGAACTGACGCGGAAAGATATTGACCGCCACCGCCAGCGGCGCGGCCCGCAGCCGGTTCCAGGCCGCCACCTGGCGGCAGGCCTCGCGCAGAACCCAGGCACCGACCGGCACCGAAAACTCGCTCTCGGCCAGCACCCCCAGGAATTCATGCGGCAAGAGCAGCCCCCAGTCGGGATGGCGCCAGCGCAGCAGCGCCTCGAGCGTGGTGATGCGCCCGCTGCGCAGATCGAACTGCGGCTGGTAATGCAACTCGAACTGCCCCTGTTTCACCGCCACCCGCAAATGCCGCAGCAGCGTATGGCGATGCTCGGCGCGAATGCGGAAACTGCGGTCGTAGCCATGCGGCCGGCCAAAGGCGCCCTTGGAAGCGTTCAGCGCCATGTCGGCATTGGCCATCAGCTCTTCGGCATTCACGCCATGATCGGGCGCGCAGGCATAGCCGATGCTGACCTGCAAATGCACCTCGCTGTTGCGGATGCTCAACGGCTGGCGCAGCCGGGCCGCGATCGCCTCGATCAGCGTGCTGGGCAAAAGCATCGGTTCGGGCAGCCGGGTCAGAAAGGCGAATTCATCCCCCCCCACCCGGTAAAGCCGCGCGCCGCTGGCCTCGATCGGGCGCAGCGCCTCGGTCAGGGCGCAAAGAAGCTCGTCGCCGGCGCTGTGGCCCAACGTGTCGTTGAAATTCTTGAACTGGTCGATGTCGAGCAGCAGCAGGCACAGCCGCTCGGGCACCGCCGCCGCCTCCGGCAGTTGCACCGCAATATCGTCGCGCAGGGCCCGGCGGTTGAGGGTCCGGGTCAGATCGTCTTGCCGCAAGGCCTGCGACAGTTGCGCATTGGGCAGGGAGAGGTCGCGCAGATAGGCCACCACCCGCGCCGAGCCTGCCAGCCGGCCCAGAGTCACATCCAGCGGCACCAGGCTGCCATCCTTGCGCCGCCCCATGACATCTTGCACCCGGCCCATCGCCATCGGCTGACCCGCCTGCGCAAAGCCCCGCCGCACCGCCATGTGCCGCGCCGCCTGCGCCTCGGGCACCAGAGATTCGGGCGCCAGCCCGATCAGTTCGGCGCGCTCATAGCCAAACAGCGCCAGCGCGGCCGTGTTGGCAAATTCGATCCGACCGTCCTCATCGACCACGATCACCCCCTCGGGCATCAGCTCGAAGGTCAGATGGGCGAGTTCCATTGCTATTCCCTGGCAGCAGATCGGGCAGACCCGAACACATCTTTAAGTTGAACACATGAGCGCAATTCCGCGCAATCCCTTTGTTGGCCGGCCGCTACGGAAACCACCCGGCCTGGCGCCGCAGACCGGGCAAAGCCTCTGGCCTTGTGCGCCGCCACGCGCTAAACCGCAGCATCTTGGATCAGTGGGCATAATGGTCATGGCGCGTCATCTCATCACCTCGGCAATCCCGTATATCAACGGCATCAAGCATCTGGGCAATCTGGTCGGCTCGCAGTTGCCGGCCGATCTTTTTGCCCGTTACCTGCGCGGGCGCGGCCATGAGGTGATGTTCATCTGCGCCACCGACGAGCACGGCACCCCGGCCGAGCTGGCCGCCGCCAAGGCCGGCAAGCCGGTGGCCGACTATTGCACCGAGATGCATGAGGTTCAGGCCCGCATCGCCTCCGGTTTTCGGCTCAGCTTTGACCATTTCGGCCGCTCGTCCAGCATGCAGAACCGCGCCCTCACCCAGCATTTCGCCAAGGTTCTGGCCGAAGAGGGGCTGATCCGCGAAGTGACCGAGAGCCAGATGTATTCGGTCGCCGATGGCCGCTTTCTGCCTGACCGCTACATTGAAGGCACCTGCCCCAATTGCGGCTATGAGAGCGCGCGGGGCGACCAGTGCGACAATTGCACCAAGCAGCTCGACCCGGTGGACCTTGTCAACCCGCGCTCGGTGATCTCGGGCTCGACCGATCTGGAAATGCGCGAAACAAAGCACCTGTTCCTGCGCCAGTCCGCCCTGCGCGGCGAATTGCGCGCCTGGATCGACAGCAAGACCGACTGGCCGGTGCTGACCACCTCGATTGCGCGCAAATGGCTTGATGACGGCGAGGGGCTGCAAGACCGCGGCATCACGCGCGATCTCAGCTGGGGCGTGCCGGCGCAGTTCGAGGGCGCGCCGTGGCAGGGCATGGAGGGCAAGGTCTTCTACGTCTGGTTCGATGCGCCGATCGAATATATCGCCGCCACGCAGGAATGGGCGGCAAAGACCGGGGGCGACTGGGCGCGCTGGTGGCGCCTCGACCAGGGCGCCGATGCGGTCACCTACACCCAGTTCATGGGCAAGGACAACGTGCCCTTTCACACGCTCTCCTTCCCCGCCACCATTTTGGGCGTGAACCGCGCCAAGGGCGAGGGCTGGAAGCTGGTCGATTACATCAAGTCGTTCAATTACCTCAATTATGACGGCGGCCAATTCTCGACCTCGCGCGGGCGCGGGGTGTTCATGGATCAGGCGCTCGAAATTCTGCCCGCCGATTACTGGCGCTGGTGGCTCTTGAGCCATGCGCCCGAAAGCGCCGATACCGAATTCACCTGGGAGAATTTCCAGACCGCGGCGAACAAGGATCTGGCCGATGTGCTGGGCAATCTGGTCAGCCGGGTGACGAAGTTCTGCGCCTCGAAATTCGGCACCGAACTGCCCGGCGCGGTGGTGATGGGCGAACGCGAAAAAGAGCTGCTCACCGCGTTCCGCACCGGGCTCGAAAGCTACGGCAGGAACATGGATGCCACGATGGTGCGCCGCGCCGCCGAAGACCTGCGTGGCCTCTGGGTGCTGGGCAACGAATATCTGCAGGCTGCGGCGCCCTGGAGCGTGGTGAAAACAGATGAGGCCGAGGCCCGCGCCATCATCGCCTTCGCGCTGAACTTCATTCGGCTTTACGCCGTGCTCTCGCGCCCCTTCATTCCCGATGCGGCCGCCGCGATCATGGCGGCGCTTGCCTGCGACGACTGGACCTGGCCCGACGATCTGGACGCCGCCTTCGGCGCGCTGCCGGCGGGCCACGCCTTCACCGTGCCGGAGAATCTTTTCCGCAAGATCACCGATGCCGAACGCGAAGATTGGCAAACCCGGTTTGCCGGCACCCGCGACTGAGGGGGCAAGACAACGGCCATGGGGGGCTTTGCCCCCCAAACCCCCCAGGATATTTGGCCAGCCCGAAAGCGAACCCCGGCAACAAACCCCGGAAGGCGCCCCCAAAACAAGCTCTTGTGCCGTTCGATCTGGGTCAAATATCCTCGGGGGTGAATGGCCCGGCACGGGCCAGAGGGGGCAGACAGCCCCCTGCCCTTTCTCGCCTGCCCTGAACCGGAGGTTCCATGCCGCAAACCTGCATTCTCATCGGCGCCCCCGTGGACAGTGGGCAAAAACGCGCCGGCTGCCTGATGGGGCCGGCGGCCTACCGGGTGGCGGGACTGGCCGAGGCGCTGGCGGGGCTGGGCCATCGGGTGATCGACCGGGGAGATGTGGTGCCGCAGCCCCATCCGCCCCGGCCCCACCCCAACCCCGCCGTGCATCATCTGGCGGAAACCATCGGCTGGACCGAAGCGCTGAGCACCGCAGGCCGGGCCGCCGCCGCCGCGGGTTTCCCCATTTTCATGGGCGGCGATCATTCGCTGTCACTCGGCTCGGTGGCGGGAATGGCGGCCCATGCGGCAGGGCTGAACCGGCCCCTCTTCGTGCTGTGGCTCGACGCGCATACCGATTTCCACACGCCCCTCAGCACGCGCTCGGGCAATCTGCATGGCACGCCGGTGGCCTATATTGCCGGCAAGGCGGGGTTTGACGATTTTCCGCCTTTTCCCGCGCCGGTGCCCGGCCATCGGATCTGCATGTTGGGCATCCGTTCGGTCGATGAGGCCGAGCACGAGGCGCTGATTTCCGAAGCGGTGGAGATTGCCGACATGCGGGTGCTGGACGAGCAGGGAATCGGGGCGCCGCTGCGGGCGTTTCTGCAAAGGGTGGTGGCAGAAAACGGCCTGCTGCATGTCTCGCTGGATGTCGATTTCATCGATCCGTCGATTGCGCCGGCGGTGGGCACCACCGTGCCCGGTGGCACCACCTTCCGCGAGGCGCATCTGGTGATGGAGCTGTTGCACGAATCGGGGCTTGTCACCTCGCTCGATCTGGTCGAGCTGAACCCGTTTCTGGATGAGCGCGGCCGCACTGCGCGGCTGATGGTCGATCTGGTCGCCTCGCTGATGGGCCGGAAAGTGTTTGACCGGCCCACCCGCGCGTTCTGAAGGTCGCTCAGCGGGCCGGAGCCGCCGCCGCCGCGCCCTTGCTGAGCAGTTCCGCAAGGGCGGGATTTTCCTCAAGCGCGACGCTCTTGCCCGCGGCCGCCACCGTGGCCGCGGCATCCGCCGGCACCAGCGTGCGGTTGCGCATGTAATAGGCCTCGCGGGCACCAAAGTAAAAGCTGACCACCGCGCCCAGAAGCCACCACAGCGGTTCGGGCACATAGTTCAGCCCAACCATGCGCTGGGCGAAACTGACCGGGTCGATCATCGCGTAAACGAACAGCCCCAGCGTGCCCAGCGCCAGCATCGGGCGCGGCAGGCGGTTCAGCCCGTTGACGATGCGGTCGAACAGGCCCGGACGGGCGTATTGGAACTCGACCCCCGCCTCGTCCAGCGCCGCCTGATAGGATTTTGCATCCGCCTCCATCTTCTTCGTGGCATTGGGGGTAAAGACCTCGGCCACCGAGGTCACCGCATTGCCCAGCGCGGCGGTGGCGGCGCCGCCGCCCAGCACCTTGTCAATCAGCCCCATTTTGCCACCCGTGCCTTGTGCTGCGCATCGCTGAGGTGAAAGCGCGGTGCGATGAATTCTTCCGCGCGCAGAATCCAGCCGCCCTTGGCGCCCTTGCGGGTGGTGGCATATTTGCGCGAGGCGGGGCGGCGATCGGCCAGATCGTAGTAATAATTGCGCCGCGCAATGCCATAGGCATCGGCAAACAGCGCCGGATCGGCAGCGGCGGCAGCATTGGCCGCGGTGATCGTTTGCGGCCCCAGCGCGCCATCGACGCTCACCGCATGGCCCATGGAGACCAGCAGTTGCTGCAAGATGCGGATGGCGTTGCCCCCGGCATTCACCTGCATGTCGAAGACCGAAGCCTGCACCGCCTGCGGCAGTTCGTTCAGCCGCGGGCCTTCAAAATAGTGCTTCACATAGATTTCGGTGGCTTTTTCCGGGGTGAGCAGCTTCACATCGCGCTCGCTCACCACCCCGTCGCGGTTCAGGTCCAGCCCCAGCCGCTTCATCGTGCCAAGGGTCACCCCGTA
>CAZPWV010000112.1:0-2094 GCA_964590825.1 uncultured Rhodobacter sp.
TGACGCTGATCTCGCCCCCGCCGCACCATGACATCTATTCCATCGAAGACCTCGCGCAGCTGATCTACGACCTGAAGCAGATCAACCCGCGCGCCAAGGTGACGGTGAAGCTGGTCTCGGCCAGCGGCGTCGGCACCATCGCCGCGGGCGTGGCCAAGGCCAAGGCCGATATCATCCTGATCTCGGGCCACAATGGCGGCACCGGGGCCAGCCCTGCCACATCGATCAAATATGCCGGTCTGCCCTGGGAAATGGGCCTGACCGAGGCGCATCAGGTGCTGGCGATGAACAACCTGCGCGAGCGGGTGACGCTGCGCACCGATGGCGGGCTGCGCACCGGGCGCGACATTGTGATGGCGGCGATGATGGGCGCCGAGGAATATGGCATCGGCACGGCGGCGCTGATTGCCATGGGCTGCATCATGGTGCGGCAGTGTCAAAGCAACACCTGCCCGGTGGGCGTGTGCACGCAAGACCCGGTGCTCCGCGCCAAGTTCAACGGCACCGCCGACAAGGTGGTGAACCTGATTACCTTCTATGCGCAGGAGGTGCGGGAAATTCTGGCCAGCATCGGGGCGCGGTCGATGGACGAAATCATCGGGCGGGCCGATCTGCTGACGCAGGTCAACCGCGGTTCGGCGCATCTTGATGACCTCGATCTGAACCCGCTGCTGATTACCGTCGATGGCTGGGACAAGATCGTCTACGACCGCTCCAAGCCGCGCAACTATGTGCCTGATACGCTTGATGCGGAAATCATCAAGGACGGTCACCGCTTCTTTGAAGACGGCGAGAAGATGCAGCTGAGCTATGCGGTACGCAACACGCTGCGCACCATCGGCACCCGCGCGTCGAGCCATATCGTCCGCAATTTCGGGATGCGCAACACGCTGCAGCCGGACCATCTGACGGTGAAGCTGGCCGGGTCCTGCGGACAGTCTCTGGGTGCCTTTGCCGCTCAGGGGCTGAAACTCGAAGTATCCGGCGATGCCAACGACTATGTGGGCAAAGGGCTTTCCGGGGGCACCATCGTTGTGCGGCCAGCCATGGCAACGCCGCTGGTGGCCAGCGAAAACACCATCATCGGCAATACCGTGCTTTACGGGGCAACCGATGGTTACCTCTTTGCCGCTGGCCGTGCAGGTGAGCGTTTCGCGGTGCGAAACTCGGGGGCCAAGGTGGTGGTCGAGGGCTGTGGCTCGAACGGATGCGAATACATGACCGGCGGGGTGGCGGTGATTTTGGGCCGCATCGGTGCCAACTTCGGGGCCGGCATGACTGGTGGCATGGCCTATCTTTACGATCCCGACGGGCTGGCCGAAGACTACATGAACCTCGAAAGTCTGGTGACCTGTGCGGTAAGCCATCCGCATTGGGAGACGCAGTTGCGCGGGCTTGTCGAGCGTCACGCAAAGGAAACCGGCTCACGCAAGGCCAGCGAAATCTTGCAGAACTGGGAGGCGGAGCGTGTCAACTTCCTTCAGGTTTGCCCCAAGGAAATGCTGGTGCATCTGCCGCATCCGCTGAGCGATGAGCCGAAAGCCGTTCCGGCCGAATAGGCGACGGACAAGTGAAATCCGCGGCGGGGCCCAGCCTTGCCGCGGGCCAGTTTGCTGCGGGCCAGTCTGCTGCGTGCCAAATCTCAGGGCGACGGGTTGGCTCCTGCGGGTCTGCCACAGGGCAGCAAGAGGTGGCTTGACCACGGGGAGGCGGCCATGACTTATGGGCGCATGGCGGCGAAACGGGCACATATTGAGCGGAGAGAACGAGGCAACGCGTTGATGCGCGGGGCGCGCTGGGGGGTGACGCTGCTGGCCAAGTGGCTGGCGCGATTTGCTTTGGCCGCCGGTTCGGCCTATCTCGCGTTGATCGTTCTGTTTCTCTTCATCAACCCACCGACAACCTGGACCATGTGGAGCGAAGGGCGTCGCCTTGGGTCGGTCGATCATGAATGGAGCGCGATCGAAGATATCGCCCCGGTGATGATGCGTGCGGTCGTGGCGGCGGAGGATGCAAATTTCTGTCGCCATTGGGGCTTTGATATGGGCGCCATTCGCCAGGCGCTGGAAGCCGGCGGAGAGCGCGGCGCCTCGA
>CAZPWV010000112.1:2104-7183 GCA_964590825.1 uncultured Rhodobacter sp.
CCTCGACGATTTCCCAACAAACCGTGAAGAATGTCTTCCTGTGGCAGGGGCGAAGCTGGCTGCGCAAGGCGCTGGAGGCCGGGTTGACCCCCGTGGTCGAGGCGATCTGGACCAAGCGGCGGATTTTGGAAGTCTATCTGAACGTCGCAGAGTTCGGCGAGGGGGTCTTTGGCGTGAATGCCGCAGCTTTCCACTATTTTCGCACCTCTCCGGACAAGCTCTCACCACGTCAAGCCGCCTTGCTGGCCTCGGTCCTTCCCGACCCGAAACGGCGCTCAGCGTCACGCCCCAGCGCCTACGGGTCGCGCCGCGCCGCGCAGATTCAGGATGGCGCCGAAACCATTCGCCAGGATGGGCGCGCCGCCTGTTTCGAATAGATGCGCCGCTGATTTTCACGCGACATCGCGGTGATCGGCCGCTTCATCCAAGACGTCATCGTCGTTCCGGTCCACCTCCGGCCGGGCAGCGTCGAGCGAAAAACGCGCCAAGGTATGGGTGAGCGCCAAGGCCTGTTCGCGCAATTCCTGTGTTGCCGCCGTGGTCTGTTCCACCATCGCGGCGTTCTGCTGGGTGGATTGGTCAAGTTCGCCCACCGCAATATTGATTTCGGAAATACCCGAGGATTGTTCTTGCGCCGATGCCGCGATGGACGAAACATTTTGCGAGATATGACCAACGGCTTCGACAATGTTACCCAGCGCAAGACCAAGGCTGTTGACCAGATCAACCCCATCACCCACCTGCCGGACGCTTTCGCCGATCAACGCGCCGATCTCTCGGGCAGCTTCGGACGAGCGCTGCGACAGCGCCCGCACCTCGGAGGCCACGACCGCAAAGCCCCGCCCGGCATCCCCGGCCCGCGCGGCCTCGACCCCGGCATTCAAAGCCAGAAGGTTGGTCTGGAAGGCAATATCGTCGATCACATCGATGATCCGCGAGATCCGGTTGGAGGAATCAGAGATGCCGCCCATCGCTTCGATTGCCTGACGCACCAGCGCATCGCCGTCTTCGGCCGTCTTGCGCGCGGCGGTGACCGTCTTGTTGGCCTCTTCGGACCCCACTGCCGCGGAACTGACCGCCGCAGTCAACTCGTGCAACGCCGCGGCCGATTGTTCCAGCGTGGCCGCGCTCCGTTCGGTCCGGCGCGACAGATCCCGCGCCGCCTGAGTGATCCCGTCCGAATTGGCAAAAATCAGATCGGCAGACGCATTGATGTCGCGCAGCGCAACCGAAAGGGATTGGATTGCTGCGTTGAAATCCACACGCAGCTGATCGTAGCCATCCTCGAACTCATGCTCGATTTGTCTAGCCAGATCCCCCGACGCCAGTCGGTTTAGCCCCTCTGCCAGAGCGGCAACCACGCGGTTTTGTGCTGCCGCACGGGCCTGACGCTCTTGCTCTCCGGCGCGTCGCAAGGCTTCGCGCTGGGCAGCTTCTTCGGCCTCGCGTGCCCGCAGATGCTCCTGCGCCGCGATTTCCTTTCGCCGCGCCTCCTCTTCTCGCTGACGCTCGGCCTCGGCCAAAGCGCGCTCGTTTGCGGCACGCTGCTCGCGGGCGATGCGTTCTTCGTCTTCGAGCTGTTGCTTTTGCAAGATCCCGTCGCGGAAAACATGCAAGGCAGAAACCAGAAGGCCGATCTCGCCCGCCCTGACGCGCAAGCCATCGACAGCGGAGAGATTGCCGCGGGCCAAGCTGTCGGTCGCGCCCACAGCCACCCGCAACGGCCGGGCAATCAGCAGATAGACCAGCGCAATGGTGAGCAAAACAACCCCCAGACTTGACAGCATCTGAAGCTTCAACTGCTCCATCGCGACGCCGATATTGGCCGAAAGCGTGGCGCTGGAGGCACCGATTTCGCCCAGAATACGCGCGTTGCTGCGCGAGGCGATTTCGCGGATCTGCGCCACCTTTTCCGCTGCCTCCCATGACATTTTCTGCGCCTTTTGGCTGGCAAGAATATTGGCGCGACGAACCGATACGATGCCGGTTGACGGATCGGCAAAGCCGTCAAGCCCCGCCAGCTTTGGCCCCAGACCAGCGGCACCACGAACCGACAGCCGCGAAATTGTTCCCGAGGCGGTTCCAAGACGGTCCTGCGCGATCATCAGCTCCGCCTCGTCGCGGGCCAGCACCGCCTCGAGGGCACTGGCGTAGTAGCTGCGCACGGCAAAGCCGAGCTCGTCGGCGCTTCGCATTGAATCGACAAGACTTTCGAGGTCTCGGTCGGTTTGCCGCGCGGGTGGCGTCGGGTCTTCGAGCCCAATCACGGCGAAAGGCGGTGGCGGAGCCTGATGGCTTGCGGCGAGTTCCTCGGTGGCGACACGGGCATCGAAATAGGCGTCATCGACGCGTTCAACGAGTTTGAGGCCAACCTGATCGGTGATCGCAGAAAGCCCTCGCATGGCCTTGCCGATTTCCGCCTCGGTCGCGAAATAGTCGGACCGTGCCCCCGCCAGATCGACAATGGCCTGGCGAACCGAAGCAAGGGCCATGGCATAGGTGGAGATGTTTCCCTGCTGTTGCGCGCTCAGCGCCGCCGAAATGTCGATGACGGTCTGCAAGGCGGTATCGCGTTGCGCCTCGAGTTCGGCCTGGTCGGGTGCCAGAAGGATGGCGGTGAGTGTTGCGGTGAGCACACCGGTCAGATCAACCACCCTTGCGTCGGTTTCGAGAGCGGGGAGGTAGCGTTCGTTGAGCCGCGTCATGTCGGCGTCGGTGGCCATGAAGACGCGGTAGCCGGTAAAGATCGCCACGCCCGTCAGGGCCACCAGCACCAGCATGGCACCACCGATCCGGGTGACGATACTGCCAAGGAACGAGCCGATTTTGCGCATTGCGTTACATCCTATGCTGAAACGGGGTCACGAGCCGTTCTTGACGGCCACGACCGCGCCGGAGGTATCGATGCGCGTCAGAAAAACGCGGTCGAGCCCTTGGTTGTCGGTTTCGGAAAAGTTGAGATCGAGACCGCCCAATTCGACTTTGCGCAGCGCCCTGAGCGCATCTAGGTAGCCTGTCTGGGTCAGCTCGGCACCCGCATCTTGCAGTGCCCGCACAGCGAGAAGCCCCACCAGATAACCTTCGAGGTTCACTAATGTCGGCTGTTCCTTTGGAAGGGCGCTGGCGAGGGCGGCGCGAAACTGGACGATGACAGGCAGATCATCCCCTTCGGGAAGCGGCACGACCTGGGTCATCAGGATACCGGCCCCATCGGCCCCGAGTTCCTTGGCCATGGCATCTGCACCAAAGGAAATGGCAATCAACTGCGGCTGAAAATCCAGGGAACGGGCCGTATCTACAAAACGCGCCAAGGGCTTGGCCGCAGCAACCAGCACGACGGCTTCGGGCTTGCTGCGGCGAATGTCGAGCAAGGCAGCCTTTACCGCCTTGGTATTGCGGATATAGGTTCCCTCGCCCACGGGTGACAGGTTGCGCTTTTGCAGGGCGCGAATCAGACCGGAGCGGCCGGCCCGGCCGAAGCTGTCATCTTGATAGAATACGGCAATACGGCTCAGCCCGCGTTCATCGACGAGAATGCGGACCCATTCCTCGGCCTCGGCGGCATAGGATGCCCGCAGGTTGAACACATTTCCAAGCTCGGCGTTGCGCAGGAAATCGGCACCGGTGAAGGGCCCGATGACCGGCATCCCCGCCGCGGTGGCGATGGGCTGCATGGCGGCGAGCGTGGGTGTTCCGGTTGCGCCGATCAGCGCAAGACGGTCTTTGCGGGCCAGCACCGCGCGCAGGGCGGCAACCGATTTGGCCGGGTCGTAACCGTCGTCGATGGTTTCGAGGCGAAGCATACGCCCATGCACCCCGCCCTTTCGGTTGACCTCGTCGAAGGCGGCGAGAATGCCCTGTTGCATCCCTTGCCCGAGCGAGGCGGCAGAGCCGGTCATTGCGGCGACCTGCACAAAGGTGACTTCGGTCTTGCTGACGCCTTCCTGGGCCACAGCCGCGCCGCCCGTAATACCGGGGCAGGCGCAGACAAGCGCGAGAACAGCGGCCTTGAGCCGGGAGAATTGCATGAAAGTCACCGTTTTCGAGTGCGAGCTGCGGCAAGGCTGACCCAAAGAGTTTAACATTTGGTACAGCGCCACCGGATTCTTTGGCGCGGCAATTTCCGATGGCCCGTCCCAGGGCCGCATCGGCGCTCGCAACGGGTTTTGCGCTGTGGTAACCTGCGGCAAGACAGTGATGCGGGGATGCGTGGTTTGAAAATGGTTCTGCCTCTGGTTCTTGCTACGGCCTGCGCGGGTCCGGCGCAAAGCGGGTCGGGGGTGGCCCTGGCCTGCGGGCCGGCCTCTGACGCCACGGCCCGGGTTTGCGCACAGATGCGTGGCGTGATGGCCGAAGCGGCGCCGAACCGGCGGATTGAAGAGGTTGCCTTTGCCACCGCGCCCGAGGCGCAGCAGCCCTTGGTGCGGCTCTATCTTGACAAGATGGCACCCGACCGGATTTCGGCGCATCTTGAATGGCATCTGCCCGATTCCGGTTGGCAGACAGGCGAGATGCTGTCGATGGATGTGATGGATGCCCGGTTGAACGACGCAATGATAAGCCGGTTTCTGGCTTCGCTGTGGACGCGCAGCGGCATCCGGTTGTAGGCTCGCCGCCATCGCTGTTGCTGCCATATTCTGACGGGGGAAATTCCATGTGTACAATGTGTGCCTTGGTCGAGATCGACAATCCGAACTGCGTTTTCGCGGCCGATAGCCAGGTGATTACCGAAGGCGCAGATGCCGCCGCGAGCACGGCAACCAGCTACACGATTGCCGCGGGGGACACGTTCAGCGGCACCTTGACCTCGGGCGATCACGACTGGGTCCGTATCGAGGTTGTTGCCGGGCAGACCTATCAGTTCGACCTGATGGGCAGCCCCAGCGGCGTGGGAACACTGGCCGACCCCTTCTTGAATGTTTACAGCAGCACCGGCAGCCTGCTGGCTTCGAATGATGACGGCGGCAACGGCTATGAATCGCGCATCACCTTTACCGCCTCGACCAGCGGTTACATCTATCTCGATGCCGGCGGCTATTTAAGTTCCACCGGCACCTATCAGATGAGTGCCAGCGAAGT
>CAZPWV010000113.1:0-2007 GCA_964590825.1 uncultured Rhodobacter sp.
CGACCAGCGCCCCGAGCGTTTCCAGGTTGGCGATCATGTGGATGTGCGCGTGGTCAACGTGGACAGCAAGACCCGCAAGCTGGGCGTGTCGATCAAGGCGCGCGAGATTGCCGAAGAGAAAGAGGCCGTCGAGCAATACGGTTCCTCGGACTCGGGGGCCTCGCTGGGCGACATCCTGGGCGCCGCGCTCAAGAGCCGCGAATAATCTGCCGGAACACGGCACCAAAGGCCCCGCTTCGGCGGGGCCTTTTTTTGACCGATTCGCCGCATCTGCTCGGTGTTGCCGGATCGGAGAGGTCCGGGCATCGGCGGGGCGGGGGGCGGCGCTTCTCGCCCTCAGGTTGCGCATCACGGGCTTTCGCCCCCCCCTCCGACGCGGCAGAATGGCGCAAAGACCCGTCCCGCAGGCCAAATTCTTTGCCTTTCCAAGCGTTTGCTGTTTGTGCAGCGTGAAATTGCCCCTATAGTCGGGAAAATTGAACAAGCCGGGCTGCCACCCGGAAGCCCTTGGGGGGGATGACGCATGATCCGATCCGAGTTGATCGCCAAGATTTCCGAAGACAATCCGCATCTGTTTCAGCGCGACGTCGAAAAGATCGTGAATACGATTTTCGAAGAGATCATCGAGGCCATGGCGCGCGGTGACCGGGTCGAGCTGCGCGGCTTTGGGGCCTTCTCGGTGAAAAAGCGTGACGCCCGCACCGGGCGCAACCCGCGCACCGGCACCTCGGTGGATGTCGAGGAAAAGCACGTTCCCTTCTTCAAGACCGGCAAGCTGCTGCGCGACCGTCTGAACGGCGAGACGGAGTAGGCCGATGCTGCGCGCCTTGCGGCTGTTGTTCCTCGTCGCGCTGGCGGGGGTTCTGGTGGCGCTGGCGCTGGCCAATCGCGACGTGGTGACGCTGCGGGTGCTGCCCTCCGAGGCCGGTGACTTTCTGGGCTTTGGCTGGTCGGTGCAACTGCCGCTGTTTCTGGTGATCTTCGCCGGGATGATGCTGGGGCTGATGATCGGTTTTCTGTGGGAATGGCTGCGCGAAAGCCGCATCCGCACCGCGGCGACGCAGGCCACGCGCAAGGCCGCCAGTCTGGAGCGCGAGCTGGACCGGCTGAAGGAAAAGACCGAAGGCCCGAAGGATGACGTTCTGGCGCTGCTCGACAAGCCGCGCGGTTGAGGGAATGCACCGATGGTGACGATTGCGGTGAACCGGGGCCGCCCCGGCGGGGTGCGCTGCAAGATCTGCGGGCTGCGCACGCTGGCCGATGTGCAGGCGGCGGCCGGCGCGGGGGCGGGCTACATCGGCCTTGTTTTCTTTGAAAAGTCACCGCGCAACCTGAGCTTTGCACAGGCACGCGACCTGGCGCTTGTCGCCCCGATTGGTCTGGCCAAGGTCGGGCTGGTGGTCGATGCGGGCGATGATTTTCTGACCGCGATGCTGGCCGGGGTGCCGCTGGACATGGTGCAACTGCATGGCGGCGAAAGCCCGGCGCGGGTGGCCGAGATCCGCGCCCGTTTCGGCCTGCCGGTGATGAAGGCGATAGGGGTTTCGGGGCCGGACGATCTGGCGCAGATTGCCGCTTACGAGGCGGTGGCCGACCAGATTCTGCTGGATGCCAAGGCGCCCAGGGGCGCGGCTCTTCCGGGGGGCAACGGGCTGGCTTTTGACTGGCGGTTGATTGCCGGGCGGGTCTGGCAAAAGCCCTGGATGCTGGCGGGCGGGCTTTCGCCCGAGAACGTGGCCGAGGCGGTGCGCGAAAGCGGGGCGATGCAGGTGGATGTATCGTCGGGCGTGGAATCTGCGCCGGGGCGCAAGGACGCCGCCCGCATTGCCGCCTTTGTGCAGGCCGCGCAGGGCGTCTGAGGCCGGGCGCTGAGGCTGGGGGTTTCACCCCCAGACCCCGAGGATATTTTGGCACTTTGGAAACGGGAACTTTACCCTTTGGCAGCGGCGCGCTATCTGCAAAGGGTTCAGCGCGAGGTGAGACGACATGGCCGAAGACCTGCCCAAC
>CAZPWV010000113.1:2017-2682 GCA_964590825.1 uncultured Rhodobacter sp.
ACCTGTCGATGATGTTCACCGAACACGCGTTCCTTGACCGCTTCCAGGCTGCCGACCGTGACCGCACCGCCCCCGATGAGCAGGGCCGCTTTGGCATTCATGGCGGGCGCTTCGTTTCCGAAACGCTGATGCCGCTCATTCTCGAGCTTGAGGCGCGGTATGAACATGCCAAGACCGACCCGGCGTTTTGGGCGGAAATGGAAGACCTGTGGAAGAATTATGTGGGCCGGCCCTCGCCCTTGTATTTCGCGCCGCGGATGACCGAAGAGCTGGGCGGGGCCAAGGTTTACCTCAAGCGCGAGGAACTCAACCACACCGGCGCACACAAGATCAACAATGTTCTGGGGCAGATCCTGCTGGCCCGGCGCATGGGCAAGACGCGGATCATTGCCGAAACGGGGGCGGGCCAGCATGGTGTGGCCACGGCCACGGTTTGCGCGAAATTCGGGCTTGAGTGCATTGTTTACATGGGCGCCACCGATGTGGAACGGCAGGCCCCCAATGTGTTCCGGATGAAGCTGCTGGGGGCGGAGGTGGTGCCTGTCACCTCGGGCCGGGGCACGCTGAAAGACGCGATGAACGACGCGCTGCGCGACTGGGTAACGAATGTGCGCGACACGTTTTATTGCATTGGCACGGTGGCGGGGCCTGCGCCCTACCCGGCG
>CAZPWV010000113.1:2692-7171 GCA_964590825.1 uncultured Rhodobacter sp.
CATCGGGCGTGAAACCCGCTGGCAGTTGGAAGAGCAGGAAGGTGCGGGCCGCCTGCCCGACACGATCATTGCGGCGGTGGGGGGCGGCTCGAACGCGATGGGGCTGTTCCACCCCTTCCTGGACGATACATCGGTGCGCATCATCGGGGTGGAGGCGGGTGGCCTTGGGGTGGATGACCGGATGCAGCATTGCGCCAGCCTCACCGGCGGGCGGCCCGGTGTGCTGCACGGCAACCGCACCTATCTGCTGCAAGATGAGGACGGGCAAATTCTTGAGGGCCACTCGATTTCGGCGGGGCTCGATTACCCCGGCATCGGCCCCGAACATAGCTGGCTGCACGATATCAAGCGGGCGGAATATGTGAGCATCACCGATATGGAGGCGCTTGAGGCCTTCCAGTTCTGCTGCCGCACCGAGGGGATCATTCCGGCGCTGGAAAGCAGCCACGCGCTGGCCCATGTGATGAAAATTGCGCCGGGGCTGCCCAAAGACCATATCATTGTGGTCAACCTGTCAGGCCGGGGCGACAAGGATATTTTCACCGTGGCCAAGCACCTCGGCGTGCAGATGAAGGTGTAAGGGGCCTCAGCCGGGCGGCAGGCAGGGCTTGGGGCGGATGGAACGGTCCATACCGTCCTGGTGCTGGCAGAGGGCCACGGCAATGGTGGCGGGCAGGCCCTTGGGGGGCTGATCGGCCCAGGCCCATGTGTTGGTGAAATCTGCGCTGTCGACGTTTTTCGCATCGGTGAAGTTGGCGGCGGAGAGATGCGCCCCTTCCAGATGCGCCTGCAAAAGATTTGCCCCTTCCAGATGCGCTCCAATGAGGTTCGTTCCTTCTAGGCGCACCCGCCGGAGGAATGCCCTTTCCAGATGTGCCCGCACGAGGTCTGCCCTTACCAGACGCGCTCCAAAAAGGTTCGCCTCTACCAGATGCGCCCCGGTGAGGTCCGCCCCTTCCAAATGCGTCTCCCTTAGGAGCGCCTCTTTCAGATACGCGCCCTTGAGGTCCGCCCCATCCAGATGCGCCTCCTCGAGGTGCGCTCCCCCCAGATTCGCTCTCCTGAGGTCCGCCCGTTTCAGATGCGCCCGCGAGAGGTCCGCCTCTTCCAGATGCGCTTCCCAGAAGTTTGCTCCTTCCAGATGCGCCATCCTGAGGTCTGCACCTTCCAGATGAGCATCCCAGAGGTCCGCCCCTTCCAGATGCGCCTCCCAGAGGTCTGCCCCCTGTAGATGCGTTTCCCGGAGGTTCACCCCTTCAAGATGCGCCCCCCTGAGGTTCGCACCTTCCAGATGCGCGCCTCGCAAATCCACCCGCTGCCCGTCTGGCGCTTTCAGCGTCAGGCCCTCCAGATAGACCGGGGTTCCGCATTCCTTCTTCTCGGCATCCCAGCCGCCGCCCATTTTCGCGCAGGACAAATCAATCCCCCGCAGGGAAACCCCTTGCCCGGCCAGGTATTCCAGCGCCTCGCGCTTGCCGGAATTGCCGGTGGCGGGGGTGGT
The DNA here is from genome assembly GCA_964590825.1 of uncultured Rhodobacter sp. GTDB lineage: Bacteria > Pseudomonadota > Alphaproteobacteria > Rhodobacterales > Rhodobacteraceae > Rhodobacter. The sequence continues at coordinate 4,194 of CAZPWV010000113.1, forward strand.
GAGCAGGCTCCAGGCGCGGGCGATGGCTTCGTCGCGCCGGGTTTCGCGTTCCTCCCAATAGGCCCAGGTGCCAAGGCCAATCGAGATCAGCGTGGCCATCAGCACGATCCGTTCAAACCACTCCCAAAGCCCCGAAATATCCCGCCCGCCGGCGGTATGGGCGGGGTGCGGTGTGGGTTTGCCGTTTTGCGGCGGGCGGTTGCGGGCGTGGCGAAGGCGGCGAAGCGAAAGGGGTTTGCGCATGATGGGGAAAGGCTAGGGGGCGGCGGGCCGTGGCGTCAAGCTTCAAGCGGTGCCTGTGCCGCGGGTAAAGCTGAGCCGGCTTTGCTGCGCCCAAAGCCTGCCGGCAGGCAAAAAAACGGGTGGAAAGCCGGGTTGGTGGGGGGCATTGGGCCAGGCCTGCGGCTCCAGCGCCAGCCCGGCATGGGGGCCATAGGGCTGGCCCGTCAGGCCGGGGAAGGGGGCCGAGGCAAGGGCGCGGCCATCATAGACCTGAAGGCCCGGTGCATCGGTTTCGAGGGTCAGGCAAAGGCCTTCGGCGCCGCAGAGCCGGGCGGCCGGGCGCAGGCCGGTGCCCGATTCGGTGCCCGATTCGGGGCCGGATTCGGGGCTCAGGCAATAATTGTGGTCCAGCGGCGGCAGGCTTTCCACGGCGCGGGGGCTGCGCAGATCATGGGGCGTGGCGGCAACCGCCTGCGGCGGCAGCGGCAGGTTTTGCGCATCCACCGGCAGGTAGCGCGGCGCGGCAACCGAAAGCTGGTGGCCGGCGGTGGAGGCGGTGCCATCGAGGTTCCAATAGGGGTGATGGGCGAGGTTCATCAGCGTATCGGCATCGCTGGTGGCGGTGAGGGTGATCTCCAGCGTGGCGGGGGGGCGCAGGCAATAGCGCGCCCGCAGCACGCGGTTGCCGGGCAGATGGGCCGCGCCATGGGGCAGATCAAGGCGCAGGGTCAGCGCATCGGCGCTTGCCTCCTCGATCTGCCAGACCCGGTTCGAGGTGCCCTCGGCGCCTGAATGCAGCAGGTTCGGCCCGTCATTCGGCGGGGCCTGCCAAGGCCGGCCACCCACCACCGCCAGCCCCCCGGCAAGGCGGTTGGCCATTGGCCCCACCACCGCGCCGCACCAGATCAGCGGGCCTTCATAGGCGGCCAGCCGGTCGGCCCCCAGCACCAGCGGCCAAGGCGTTCCGGCCAGCCGCAGGTCTTGCAAGGTGGCGCCAAAGGTGAGGATGCGGGCCGTCAGCTCGCCGCCGCGCAGGGTGACGGCCTGCACCGCTTCCCCGTGGGCCGTTGTGCCGAAATGGCGGATGTCTGACATGAAGGCGCCCCCCCGCTTGCCTGCGCTATTGGCAAAAGCAAGCACGGGGGGGCGCTGAAAACAAGCCCAAAAACAGAAGCTTAACGGGGTCAGGGGGTCAGGCAGGCGGTGAGGCTGTTGGCGAGATTTTCCAGCAGCACCTCATAAAGGCCGGGGCCGTAGGGCAGGCTTGCGCCCGAAGGGTCAAGCGTTTCGCCGCGCTTGACCGCGGTGCCCTCCAGCAGGGTGTCGATCTGCTTTGGGTCATGCGCGGCCTCGGGGAAGGCGCAGACCACGCCCTCATGGGCCAGTTTTTCGCGCAATTCGGCCAGATGGCCCGCGCCGGGGGCGGTGGCATCGCCCAAGGCCACGGAGCCCGCCACACGCAGCCCGTAATGGGTGACGAAATAGCCATAGGCGTCGTGAAACACCACAAAGGGGCGGCCCTGCACCGGGGCAAGGCTTGCCTTGAGCCGGGCATCGAGCGCCTGCACACGGGCCTTGGCAGCCGTTGCATTGGCGCTGTAGGTGGCGGCGTTCTCCGGGTCGGCGGCGGCCAGTTCGGCCGCAATCAGGCCCAGCCAGACCTCGGCGTTTTCCGGCGTCAGCCAGGCGTGGGGGTCGAGCCCCTCATGGGCATGGCCGGGGGCATCGTGGTCGTGGTCATCGGGGCCGGCCTCGGCTTCGTGTTCGGCCTCATCCGGTTGGGCGCCGAACGCCTGCCGATGCGTGCCCTCGGCGGCCAAAAGCCCCACCTGCTTGCCACCAATCGTCACGCCGGCAATGGCGCGGCCCAGCCAGGGGGTCATGTCGGGACCGACCCAGATCACCAGATCGGCCTCTTGCAGGGCCTGCGCCTGGCTGGGCTTGAGCGCGTAGTTATGCGCGTTGCCGCCCTGTTCCAGCAAAATGGCGGGGCTGCCCAGATCGCCCATCACCTGCGCGGTCAGCGAATGGGTGGCGGGAATGTCGGTCACCACTTTGGGCACTTCGGCAAAGGCGGCGGGGGCAAAGGCGGCGGGGGCAAGGGCGGCGAACAGAAGGGCGGCAAGGCCGGGGCGACGCAGGGGGCGGAACATGAAAACCTCAAAGGCTGCTTGTGGGTCAGGATAGGGTTATCTATGTTATAGCATAACAGGTCAAGCAAAATGTGATACTATAACATGCACGACACCCCCCCCAGTGCTATCGCCCCTCCCAAGCCCGATCTGGCCCCCGATATTGCCCCCGATCTGGCTCAGGCCAGCCGCGCCTTTGTGCGGCACGATCACGCGGCCTGTGCCGGGGGCACATTGGCGCGGGCCGAGGCCGAGGTGGCGCGGCGGGGCCTGCGGCTGACCCCGGTGCGCAAACGCGTGCTGGAGATACTGCTTGAGGCGCATCGGGCGATGGGGGCCTATGAGGTGCTCGACCGGCTGGCAGCCGAGGGGTTCGGCAATCAGCCGCCGGTGGCCTATCGCGCGCTGGAATTTCTGGTCGAAAACGGGCTGGCGCACCGGGTTCAGCGGCTCAACGCCTTTGCCGCCTGTATGCATCCGGGCGAGGCCCATACGCCGGTGTTCCTGATTTGCCGCGAATGCGACAGCGTGGCCGATGCCGAGGCCGCGCCCCTGCTTGCGGTGCTGGACGGGCTTGCGGCGGGGCTGGGCTTTGCCGTCGAGCGGGCCTCGTTCGAGGCGCTG
>CAZPWV010000114.1:0-7171 GCA_964590825.1 uncultured Rhodobacter sp.
CGCGAAAAACCCCGAGATGTGGGGAGAGGCGCTGATGGCCGAGGTCGGCCGCCACACCGCGCCGGGGGGCAGCTTTGCCACCTATACCGCAGCGGGTTTCGTGCGCCGCGGCCTTGCGGCGGCGGGCTTTGCCGTGACCCGTGCGGCGGGCCATGCCGGCAAGCGCCACATGAGCCGCGGGGTCAGGCCGTGACCGAACAGAACATCGGCAAGGGGATCTGGCTGATGGTGGCCACGACCTTCATCTTTGCCATGCAAGACGGAATTTCACGCCATCTTTCAAGCGCTTACAACGTCTATATGGTGGTGACGATCCGCTATTGGTTCTTTGCGCTGTTCACCCTGTCGCTGGCGGCGCGCAGCCGCGGAGGGATGCGTGCGGCGCTTGCCACGCGTCAGCCGGGGGTGCAGATCTTCCGCGGCTTCATTCTTGTGGCTGAGATCGTCATCATGGTGCAGGCCTTCGTGCTGCTGGGCCTGATCGAGAGCCATGCCGTTTTTGCCTCGTATCCGCTGCTGGTTGCGGCGCTTTCGGGGCCGGTGCTGGGCGAGCGGGTGGGCTGGCGGCGCTGGGCCGCGATCGGCATCGGCTTTGTCGGCATCGTCATCATCTTGCAGCCCGGTTTTGGCGTGTTCCGCCCCGAGGCGGTCATTCCGCTGATCTGTGCGCTGATGTTTGCGCTTTATTCGCTGCTGACCCGCTTTGCCGCCCGCAAGGATCCGGCCTCGGTCTCGTTTTACTGGACGGGGCTGGTGGGTGCCGTGGTGATGACGCCGCTGGGCCTGTGGTTCTGGGAACCGATGATTGCCACTGACTGGCTCTGGATGGGGGCGCTGTGCCTGACGGCGGCGACCGCGCATTTTCTGCTGATCCGCGCCTATGAAATCGCCGAGGCTTCGGCGATCCAGCCCTTTGCCTATCTGCAACTGGCCTGGGTCTCGGTGCTGGGGCTCACGCTTTTTGGCGATACGCTGCGCCCCAATGTGGCGCTGGGAACGGCGGTTGTCGTCTGTGCCGGGCTGTTCACCCTGTGGCGGGCCCGGCAAAGCCTTGCCAGCCGCCCCTAGCTAGCGGCCCCGCAACAGATCGGAAAACCGCAGCACACCGGCATCGGGGCGGCCCAGCCGGGCGCGATAGACCGGCAGGCTCTCGGCCACCCGCATCACATAGTTGCGGGTTTCGGCAAAGGGAATCATCTCGACCCAGTCGATCACATCGACCGTGGCCAGACGCGGGTCGCCCTGTTCGTCGCGCCAGCGCCTTGCCCGCCCCGGACCGGCATTGTAGCCCACCGCCACCAGCACCGGCGAGGCGCCAAACTCGTCGCGCAACTGCGCCAGATAGGCCCCCCCCAGCCGCGCATTATAGGTGGCGTCAGAGGTCAGACGGGCCAGGTCATAGGGCTCGCCGATCTTCTCCGCCATCATCCGCGCCGTGGCCGGCATCAGTTGCATCAGCCCCCGCGCCCCCGCCTGCGAGACCACCTTGGGGTCGAACTCGCTTTCGCGGCGGGCAATGGCCAGGGCAAGCTCTTCGGGCACGCCCAGCTCATGCGTGGCCAGCGCGGGCAAGGGGTAGTAGGCGCCCACCAGAACCTGCCCCGCATTTGCCGCCCGCTTCGCAAGGCTCAGGCCCAGATGCGGATTGCCCCACTCCTCGGCCAGCGCGGCCAGCGGGGCAATCTGCGCCACCGGCAGACGCTCTTGCAGATGCAGCACGAACCGCTCGGCCAGATCGGAGGCCCCGGCCGCTTGCAGCAATTGCGCGGCCTGAAACACCGGATCGGCCACGAACGACTCGCCCCGCCAGTCGGGCAGGGCCGGCGGCGCGGCAAAGCCGGGCTCGAGCGTCAGGCCCGCCCGCTCGGCGCTGAGCAGCCCGTAATAGGCGGTCTGCCAACGCCCCCCCGCGCGCCAGGCGGCCTGCGCCTTGGCCTTCTGGCCCATCGCCTCCTGCGCCCGGCCCTGCCAATAGGCCGCCCTTGCGCGTGAGATCGGGGTTTGTGCCACCGCGCCCAGGGCCTCGAAATGCCGCGCGGCGGTGGGCGCATCGCCCAGCTTCAGCGCCGCGTAACCGGCCAGCCATTCCAGATCGGACCAGTCCTGCGCCCCCGGTTCCGGCGGCTCGTCGCCCAGACGGTGCCGCGCCGCTAGTTTGTAGGCCAGCCGCGCATCGCCCTGCCGCAGGAAGAACCGCGCCAACTGGCCCCGCAGCCCGGCCCAAAGCAGCGGCTCGCCCAGGCTTTCGGCGCTGGCAGACCGGGCCAGAACGATCTCTGCCGCGCCCGCCTCGGCACCTTCGCGCCAGCGCCACTGCGCCCGGTCGCGGGCAAGCCCCGATGATTTTTCGGCCCGCGCGGCAGGAATGGCCGCGATCAGCGCATCCACCCCCGCCGCCCGCTCTTGCAACGCAATCCGCGCTGCGGCGATGGCGCGGGTGCTGGCCGGCACCTGGGCCAGCAGGGCACGGGCCTGCGCAAGACGGCCACTGTCCAGCAGCGCCTGCATCCGCCCGCCGTGATGCGCCTGCAATTCCCCGCCATGACGCGCCAGAAACACCGTCTGTTCCGGCGCGGTCAGGGTCAGGCTGCGCCATGCCGCCTGCACAACCTTTGCGGCCTCACCCGCGCGGCCCTGCGCCGCAAGTGCAGCCGCCAGCGCCAGCGCCCCGGCCCCGGTCTGCGGCGGCGCATCGGCAAAATAGGCGATCACTTCGGCCGCACCGGCCTCGACCAATTGCGCCTCGCCCTTGCGGCGCAGCAGATCCATCCCCGGCCAATCGCCGCGACGGGCGGAGAAATCGGCGAAATCGGCAAAGCTGCCCTCGCCCGCCCGCAGCCGTTGCCATTCGACAATGTCAAAGGCCAGCGGGCCGGCCAGTCGCGCCTCGGCCGCCGCAGCCGGCCAATCCTGCCCCCGCGCCAAGGCCAGCGCCCGGCCCAGCGCGACGCCATCCTCGGCCTGCGCGGCGGGCGGGGAAAACAGGAAAATGGCAGCCACGAAGGCCGCAACGGCTATGGGTTTCATCATCGCTCTGCCCAGGTCTTTTTCCCTTCCTGCCCGCATCGGCCACCGGGTGCAATTCACAAGTTGGCAAGAGCATCGGCCTCGCCTAATGTCCGCGCCAATTTCCACCGGGCGAATCCGCCCGCCACTCAGGAGCGTGTCATGTTCAAAGGGTCCTTCCCCGCACTGGTCACGCCGTTTGCGAACGGCGCCGTGGATTGGGACACGCTGAAGAAACTTGTCGAATGGCACATCGCCCAGGGCAGCAACGGCATTGTTCCGGTGGGCACCACGGGCGAAAGCCCCACGCTCAGCCACGAAGAACACCGGCGGGTGGTGGAGGTGGTGGTCGAGGCCGTGGCCGGACGGGTGCCGGTGATTGCCGGGGCCGGCTCGAATGCCACCGCCGAGGGGGTGGAGCTGATCCGTCACGCCGAAAAGGCCGGGGCCGATGCCGCGCTGGTGGTGACGCCCTATTACAACAAACCCACCCAGCGCGGCCTCGTGGCGCATTTCACCGTCTTGCATGACGCCTGCACCCTGCCGATCGTGATCTACAATATTCCCGGCCGCTCGGTGGTGGACATGATGCCTGAAACCATGGGCGAACTGGCCCGCCTGCCGCGCGTGGTGGGGGTGAAGGATGCCACCGGCGATCTGAGCCGGGTGGCGAAGCAGCGGCTGAGCTGCGGCGCCGGTTTCATCCAGCTTTCGGGCGAAGATGCCACCGCCGTCGGCTTCAACGCCATGGGCGGCGTGGGCTGCATATCGGTCACTGCCAATGTCGCACCGAAACTTTGCGCCGAAATGCAGGCGGCAACGCTGGCCGGCGATTACGCCAAGGCGCTGGAGTATCAGGATCTGCTGATGCCGCTGCATACGGCGATTTTCCTGGAGCCGGGGGTGGCCGGGGCCAAATATGCGATGTCGCGGCTGGGCCTGTGCAGCCCCGAGGTGCGCCTGCCTCTGAACGAGCTGAGCGATGCCACCAAGGCAGCGCTGGATGCGGCGATGGCCCAGGCTAATCTGATCTGATCTGATCGCGGCAGCGGATGCCGGCGAAGCGGGGGGCGCCGCCCCCCGACTTGCTGTCAGCAAGCCTCCCCCCGAGGTATTTCGGGCAAGATGAAAGACCGCGTCAGTTTAGACGTTGTGCAGGTAAAGCGCATAATCCACATCGGCAATCCAGCGCGCCACGCGGGCCTGTTCGGCGGCCTTGATCGCGGTGAAGGTGCGGTGCATGTCGGCCCCCAGCGCCTCCGTGAGGAAGGCCGAACCCGTTGCCGCCTCGATCGCCTCGCGCCAGTCGCGGGGGATGCGCAGCGCGTCGTCGCCCGCCCCCTCTTCACCCACATAGCCGTTGCCGGTGGTCTCGGGGCCGGGGTCGATACGGTGGCGCAGCCCGTGGCGAATACCCGCCAGCACCGTGGCCGCCACCAGATAGGGGTTGGCATCCACCCCCGAGGGCCGGTGCTCGATCCGCCTTGCGCGAATGTCACCGGCCGGAATGCGCAGCGCCACCGAGCGGTTGTTCACCCCCCAGGAGGGCGACACGGGCGCATAGCTTTGGCCGACAAAGCGGCGCCAGCTATTGGCGTGGGGCGCGAAGACCAGCATCGATTCGCCCATCGTCGCCCGCAGCCCGCCGATGGCATGGCGGATCGGCGCATTCCACTGCCCCTCGACCGGTTCAGAGAAGATGTTCTTGCCCGAGGCATCGCAAAGGCTGACGTGGAAATGCATCCCCGAGCCGGCATATTTCTCGATCGGCTTGGCCATGAAACAGGCCACCACCCCATGCCGGCGGGCCTGCATCCGCACGATACGCTTGAGCCGCACAAGGTCATCGGCGGCCTGCATCACATCGGTGCGATAATCGAGCGTCAGTTCGTATTGCCCCGGAGCATATTCCGAAATCACCGTTTCCGCCCGGATCCCCATCGCCTCGGCGGCGCGGTAAATATCGGAAAAGAGCGGCTCCATGCCGTGCAGGTGATCGACCGAATAAACCTCGGTCCAGTCGCTGCGGCGGCCATCCAGCACCGCCGCAGCGGGGCGCACGCCCTGCGCGGTGTCGGGGTCGAGCAGGAAGAACTCCAGCTCGAACGCGCCGGCCGGGTGCAGCCCTTCCGCCGCCATCGCCCGCACCTGACGGTGCAACGCGTGGCGTGGATCCGAGGTCATCTCGGCGCCGTCGAGGTGATACATGCTCATCAGCAATTCGCCGCGCGGCGGGTTGGTGCCGTGCAGCGCCTTCAAACTGCCCGGAATCGGCCAGGCCCGCAGATCGCCATCGCCCTGATCCCAGATCAGGCCGGTTTCATGCACATCCTCGCCGACGATATCGAGGCCAAGGATCGAAATCGGCAGATGGCGGCCGTTCCTGTAAAGGCCGGGCAGTTCGTGGCGGCGGATGATCTTGCCGCGGCCGATGCCGTTGGCATCGTGCAAGACGATGTCGAACGCCTCGATTTCGGGATGGGCGGCAAGGAAGGCTTCGGCCTCGGCAAGGGTCGATCCGGTGGGAGAGTTGGTCATGTCAGGTCTCGGACAAATGGCCCAGCACATCGGCAAAGGCGGCGATCAGACGGTCGATCTGGGCCTTTGAGGTGGCGGGCGAAATCAGCATCATGTTGTGGAACGGCGCAATCAGGCAGCCGCGGTTGAGCAGGCCCAGATGCAGGGCGGCCTCCAGCGCGGGGGCATGAGCGGCCGCCGCCTCGGCACCGTTTTTCAGCGGGCCGGGGGCACAGATGAACTCGACCCGTGCCCCCACCCGCAGCACATGCCACGGCAGGCCAAAGCGACCGATCACCTTCGTCAGCCCCGCGCAAAGCAGCGCGGCGCCCGCCTCCATCCGGGCGTAATTCTCGGGGGTCATCACCTCGGCAAGCGTCGCCACAAGGGCGGCAAACTGCATCGGGTTGGCCGAAAGCGTGGTGCCCATGCCGCTGTGCCCCGAGGGTCGCGTGGCATCATAGGCGGCAAAGCGGGTGGCGAGGTCGGGCGTCAGCCCCCAAAGCGCGGTGGGCACGCCCCCCGCCACGCATTTGCCGACGACGAAAATATCGGGGGATAGCCCGTGGCTGCGGGTGTAGCCCCCCAGCCCCGAGGAAATGGTATGGGTTTCGTCGATGATGAGCACCGCGCCGTAGCGGCTGGCCAGATCGCGCAGCCCGGCGTGAAAGCCGGGTTCGGGCAGCACCATGCAGGAATTGGTCATCACCGGCTCGGTGAGAATGGCGGCCACATCGCCCGCCTGCAGCGCCGCCTCGACCGAGGCGAGGTTGTTGAACTCGGCCGCCACCGCCACAAGGCTCAGGTCTTCCACCTGCCCCACAAGGCCCGGCCGCGCCACGGTGCGGCCCTCCTTCAGGCAGACCATCGCGTCATCGACCGTGCCGTGATAGCAACCGTCGAACACCAGCACCCTGGGTCGGCCCGTCACCGCCCGCGCCACCCGCAGGGCAAAACGGTTGGCATCGGTGGCGGTGGTGGCAATCTGCCAGCGCATCGCGCCGAAACGGTCTGACAGGAGCCGCCCTGCCTGCTGGGCCTGCTCGGTGGGCAGCATGTAGGTCAGCCCCCGCCCCGCCTGCGCCCGAATGGCACGGGCCACGGCGGGCGGGCTGTGGCCGAACATGGAGCCGGTATCGCCCAGACAGAAATCATCGACCCGATGCCCGTCAAGGTCGGTCAGCCGCGCCCCGCTTGCCCGCGCCACCAGCAACGGAAAGGGCTGCGGCCAGTCGCGCATCCAGTGCATCGGCACGCCATCGAGCCAGTTTTCGGCTCCGGCCCGAAAGGCCGCCGCCGCCAGCGGGCGGGATGCCGCATAGGCCGCCGCCTCGGACGCCACGAAAGCCGCAATTTTCGAGGCCGCCACCCCGCCGATGATCTGCTCTGCCATGACCGCCTCCCGCCCCTCTAATCATCACGGCCCGCGGTGCAAGGTCAACGCCCCGCCTTTGACCATTTCGGCAAGCGGCTGCCAAAAGAAACGGTCCGGGGGGCAAACCCCGGACCGATTGGCAACCCCCGCGCGGCAAACGCCGCGCCCAAAATGCCCGGCCCCAAATGCCCGGCTTAGAAATGCCCGGCGTTCACCAGCAGATGCACGCCGATCGAGGCGAAATAGCCCAGCGCAATCGCCCAGGTCCATTTC
>CAZPWV010000115.1:0-7148 GCA_964590825.1 uncultured Rhodobacter sp.
TCTGGGCGCTGGTCGATGGCGCGGGGCAGGACCATATCTGGCTGCAGATCGGCGCCAATAGCTACGATCTGATGGCCTGAGAGGGGGGGCAGGGGCCTTAGCCCCAGCCCAGCGCCACCGCAAGGTTATAGGTGAGGAAACAGGCCCCCCAGGCCAGGCCAAACATATAGGCCACCGAAACCCACATCCATTTGGCCGCGCCGGTTTCGCGCCGGATGACGGCCAAGGTTGCAAGACATTGCGGTGCGAAGATGAACCAGACGAGGAAGGAGAGCGCGGTGGCGAGGCTCCATTGCGATGACAGCAGCGCCCCCAGCGCCGCCTCGCCGCCGCTATCGGACACCGAATAGACCGTGGCCAGCCCCGCCACGGCTATCTCGCGGGCGGCCATGCCGGGCACGAGGGCCACGGAAATCTGCCAGTTGAAGCCGATCGGCGCCAGCGCCGGCTCGATGAACTGGCCGATTTTCGCGGCGTAGGAATACAGAATGGCGGGTTCGGTCGCGCCTTCGGGGGGGGCGGGGAAGGTGGCCAGCGCCCAGATCAGCACCGCCATGGCAAAGATCGTGGTGCCGGCGCGGCGCAGGAAGGCCGAGGCCCGTGCCCAGAGCCCGATCGCCACCGAACGGACGCGGGGGGCCTTGTAATCGGGCAGGTCGAGCATGAAGGGCGGCGAGGGCTGGCGGCGGGCGAACAGGAACTTGGCCAGCGCCGAAACCGACAGCGCCGCCACGATGCCTGCCGAATAAAGCCCAAACATCACAAGCCCTTGCAGGTTGAACAGGCCCAGCACCGGGCGGGCGGGGATGAAGGCCGAGATTATCAGCGTATAGACCGGGATCCGCGCCGAACAGGTCATCAGCGGCGCCACCAGAATGGTGGTCAGCCGGTCGCGCGGATTGTCGATCACCCGCGCCGCCATGATGCCGGGAATGGCGCAGGCAAAGGACGAGAGCAGCGGAATGAAGGCCCGCCCATGCAGCCCCGCGCCGCCCATGATCCGGTCCATCAGGAACGCCGCGCGGGCCATGTAGCCCAGATCTTCCAGGAGCAGGATGAAGAGAAAGAGCATGAGGATCTGCGGCAGGAACACCAGCACCCCGCCAACCCCGCCGATCACCCCGTCGATCAGGAAGCTTTGCAGCAGCCCGGCGCTGGTATGCGCCCCGATCCAGTCCGCCGCTGCGGCAAAACCGGCCTCGATCAGGTCCATTGCCGGGGCGGCCCAGGAAAACACCGCCTGAAACATCACGAACAGCAGCCCCAGCAGGAAGGCCAGCCCGAAGACCGGATGCAGCAGCACCCGGTCGATGCGGTGGCTGGGCGTGTCATGTTCGGGCGGCAGGGTGATGGCCTGCGCCATCAGCCGGTCGGCGGCCCGGTGGCTGAGCCGCAGATCGGCGGCATCGGGCGGCGCCCAGAGGTTCGGCCCGCGCGCCGGCAGGCCCTCGGCCAGCGTGGCATCGAGCTGCGCCAGCAGCGCCTCGAGCCCGCCGCGGCGCACCGCGGTGGAGGTGACCACCGGCACGCCCAGCGCCTCGCTCAGGGCATGGGCGTCGATGGCAATCTTGCGGTGACGGGCGATGTCGATCATGTTGAGCACGAGGATCATCGGCAGGCCGGTGGCCACGAGTTCCATCGCCAGCCGCAGCCCCGAGCGCGGGCTGACTGCATCGACCACCACCATCATCAGATCGGGCGCAGGCTCTGACGGATGCACACCCAGCACCACATCGCGGGTGACCGTTTCGTCGGGCGAGCGGGCACGCAGGCTGTGGGTGCCGGGCAGGTCGATCAGGTCGATGGCCTTGCCGGCGGGCGTGGCAAACCGGCCCATCTTGCGCTCGACGGTGACGCCCGCGTAATTGCCGACCTTCTGCCGCGCCCCGGTCAGCGCGTTGAACAGCGCCGTCTTGCCGCAGTTGGGGGGGCCGACGACGGCAAGGCGAAAGGCGGTCTGCTCGGCCATTTTCTTTTCTTTTTATGGGATTACGAGACGAGAATGGCCATGGCCTCGCGCCGGCGCAACGCCACCGTGGTGCCATTGACCCGCACCGCGATCGGGTCGCGGCCAAACAGGCCTTCGTGCAGGATGCGCACCCGTGCGCCTTCGACAAACCCCAGTTCGATCAGCCGGCGTTCCATTTCGTCAGCGGGCAGGGCGGTGGAATGGCCGATCGGGGCGATGTGAAAGACATGACCCGAAAAACCCCGGTGCATCGTGCCCAACGGCCGATGCTCGGCCTCCGGGGCATGAGGGGCGGGGGCATGGGGCAGATCGGGGGCGATCATCATGGCGGCGGTCCTTGGCGCTGAGTCCGGGGGCGCTGAGTTGGGGGGCACTGAGTCGGGCAAGGTGCCCGACCGGGCTCAGGAATGTTCTACTATTCTGAGCGTAACAGTCAAGTTTGATCGGAGCGGCTTTCGCGGCGCGGGCGTGGCAAGGCGCCGCAAGACGGAAAACGGCCCCGTCCGGGAGGAACGGGGCCGTGGCCGGGGCGGCCGGAGGAGTGGCGCTATTGCCCCAGGTAGCGGGCGATCACCGGCTGCGAGCCTTCGGCCCAGACCGCGTCGAGGGCCTGGGTAAAGGCGGCAATCACGGCGGGGTCCTGGCCGACATCGGCGTAGATATCGGCCATCTCAAGCCAGGCAGCAGGGCGTTGCCGGGCGCGGCGCGCCACGGCCTGAAGCCGGTCCCAGTTCGGGTCATTGGCTGCGATCCCGGCGCCGCTTTCGCTTTCGCCGTAGCAATAGCGGCACCAGAGCGCCGAAAGCAGCACCAGCCCCGCGATGCTCTCGCCCCGCGCCAGACGGTCGCGGATCGAGGGGATGATGAATTTCGGCTGCCGGTTCGAGCCGTCAAGGCAGAGGCGGCGCACGGTATCGGCCACCTCGGGGTTGGAAAACCGTTCGATGACAAGGGCCTTGTAGGCGCCCAGATCCTGCCCCGGAACCGGCGGCACGACGGGCAGCACCTCCTGGCTCAGCACCTTGTCCAGAAAGGCGCGGATCTGCGCATCGGCCATGGCGTCATGCACAAAGTGAATGTCGCGCAGGCCGGCAGGGTAGGCGATGATCGCATGGCCACCGTTGAGGATGCGGATCTTCATCGTCTCGAACCGGTCCACCGCATCGGTGAAGGTCACGCCCACGGTTTCCAGCGCCGGGCGGCCGGCGGGGAAATTGTCTTCCATCACCCATTGGCGGAAGGGTTCGCAGGTGACGGGCACGGCATCGTCGAGCCCGAAAGCGGCCGCCATCGCGCGCTCGCGCGGGCCGGTGGCGGGGGTGATGCGGTCCACCATCGAATTGGGGAAGGCGACGGTGTCGGCGATCCAGCCGGCCAGGTCCGGGTCAGAGAGCCGCGCCAGCCCCACCACCGCATCGCGGGTGACATGGCCGTTATGGGGAACATTGTCGCAACACATCACGGTGAAGGGCGCCACGCCCGCAGTGCGGCGGGCCTTGAGCGCGGCGATGATGGCGCCAAAGGCGGTGTCGGGGGTGCCGGGGTTGGCGGCATCGGCCTGAATATCGGGGTGGTCGGGGCTGAAAGTGCCGGTCATCGGGTCGATGAAATAGCCGCCCTCGGTGACGGTGAGGGAAACGATGCGGATTTCCGGCCGCGCCATGGCGGCGATCAGCGCGGCATTGCCGGGGGCCACCTCGATGAAGCCCACCATGGCGCCGATGACGCGGGCCTTGTGCGCATCGGGGGCGAGTTCGATCACCGTGGACAGGCAATCCTGCATCAGCAGCGCCGCCCGCATGGCCGCATCGCCCGCCCGCACGCCCGCGCCCAGAATGGCCCAGTCGTTGCCCGCGCCGGTGGCGAAGAGGTCATCGAGGTAAACGGCCTGATGGGCGCGGTGAAAGTTGCCCAGACCAATATGGACGATACCGGGGCTGAGGCGGCGGCGGTCATAGCGGGGGGCGGTGACCGTGGCGGGAAGATCGGGGAGGGCGGTGTTTGAAAGTTCCATGTCAGCTCATCCAGTTGCCGCCATCGACGTTGTAGGTCTGGGCGACGATGTAATCGGCCTCCGGGGTGGCGAGAAAAATCGCCATTCCGGTGAGGTCTTGCGGGGTGCCCATTCGGCCGAACGGCACGGCCTCGCCGACCTGCCGCTTCTTCTCGCCGGGCGGCAGGTTCTCGTAGCGGGCAAAGAAGGCATCGACGCCGTCCCAATGTTCGCCATCGACCACGCCGGGCGCGATGGCATTGACATTGATGCGATGCCGGATCAGGTCGAGCCCGGCCGATTGCGTGAGGCTGATGACGGCGGCCTTGGAGGCGCAATAAACCGCCACCAGCGCCTCGCCGCGCCGCCCGGCCTGGCTGGCCATGTTGATGATGCGCCCGCCGCGGCCCTGGGCAATCATTTCCCGTGCGGCGGCCTGCAGGGTGAACAGCGTGCCCTTGACGTTGATGTCAAAGATGCGGTCGAAATCGGCAGCGGTGATTTCGACAATCGGCGCGGCGGTGAAAAGGGCGGCATTGTTGATGAGGATGTCAATGCCGCCCGTGGCGCGCAGATGCGCCATGCAGGCTTCGATCGAGGCGGGCGCGGTGATGTCGAGCGCCACCGCCTCGGCGCCGATTTCGGCGGCGGTGGCCTGCGCGGCGGCGATGTTGATGTCGCCGATCACCACCTGCGCGCCCTCGGCAATGTAGCGTTCCGCAAAGGCCCGGCCAATGCCGCGGGCCGCCCCGGTAATCAGCGCACGTTTGCCCGCGAGTCTCATTTTATGGCCTGCCCCTGCGCGTCGAAACGGTGGATCTGCGCCGCATCCGGGGTCAGGAAGACCGCATCGCCGTGATGCAGCCCCACCTCGCCGCCGGCGCGCACATTGATGAGCCCGTGCTCGGTTTGCACATGCAGGAACGTATCCGAGCCAAGGTGTTCGGAAACCCCGACCGTGCCCGCCCAGAGCCCCGCGCTGGTGGACACGGCAACATGTTCGGGGCGGATGCCTATTTCCGCAGCGCCAAGCCGGGCGGCCTCGGGCCCGGTGACGAAGTTCATCTTTGGCGAGCCGATGAAGCCCGCCACAAAGCGGTTGCGGGGGCTGCGGTAAAGTTCCAGCGGGCTGCCCACCTGTTCAATGCGCCCCGCGTGCAGCACCACGATCTTGTCGGCCATGGTCATGGCCTCCACCTGGTCATGGGTGACATAGACCATCGTGGTTCTGAGCGATTGGTGCAGTTCGGAAATTTCGAGCCGCATGTTGACGCGAAGCGCCGCATCGAGGTTCGAGAGCGGCTCGTCAAAGAGAAAGGCCGAGGGTTCGCGCACGATGGCGCGGCCAATGGCGACGCGCTGGCGCTGCCCGCCCGAAAGCTGGCCCGGTTTGCGTTCGAGGTAGCTGGTGAGGTTCAGCACCGTTGCGGCGGCCTCGACCTTCTGCGCGATCTGTTCGGGCGGCAGCCCGGCCATCTTCAGCGGAAAGGCGATGTTCTTGCGCACCGACATATGCGGGTAAAGCGCATAGGACTGGAACACCATGGCAAGGCCACGGCTGGCGGGGGCGGCCCGGGTGGCATCTTGGCCGTCAATGGCGATGGTGCCGCCCGAGACATCTTCCAGCCCGGCAATCAGCCGCAGCAGGGTGGATTTGCCGCAGCCCGACGGGCCGACGAACACCACGAATTCGCCATCGGCAATCTCAAGATCCAGCGGCGGGATCACCTCCACATCGCCAAAGCGCTTGGTCACGCCGGAAAGGGTAATCTGTCCCATGGGGTCACTCCTTACTTCACGGCGCCGAAGGTCAGCCCACGCACCAACTGTTTCTGGCTGAACCAGCCAAGGATCAGGATGGGCGCGATGGCCAGCGTCGAGGCGGCGGAGAGTTTTGCGTAAAACAGGCCTTCAGGGCTGGAATAGGAGGCGATGAAGGCGGTGAGGGGGGCGGCCTTGGCGGCCGTGAGGTTGAGCGTCCAGAAGGCCTCGTTCCAGGCCAGGATGACGTTGAGCAGCAGCGTGGAGGCAATGCCGGGCACGGCCATCGGCGTGAGGATGTGGATGAGTTCATCGCGCAGCGAGGCGCCATCCATCCGCGCGGCTTCCAGAATCTCGCCCGGAATTTCGCGGAAATAGGTGTAGAGCATCCAGATCACGATCGGCAGGTTCATCAGCATCAGCACGATGACCAGCCCGCTGCGGGTATCCAGCAGGCCCAGATCGCGGAAGATCAGGTAAATGGGCACCAGAACGCCCACGGCGGGCATCATCTTGGTGGAGAGCATCCACATCAGCAGGTCTTTGGTGCGCTTGCCCGGCACGAAGGCCATGGCCCAGGCGGCGGGAATGGCGATGGCAAGGGCAAGAACGGTGGAGCCAAGCGAGATCACCACAGAATTCCAGAAATGGCGGAAGTAATCCGAGCGTTCCTGCACCACCCCGTAGCTTTCCAGCGTGAAGGGCGAGGTCAGCACCCCAAGCGGCGTGGCAATGGCATCGCCTTCGGACTTGAAGCTGAGAATGACCGTCCAGAGGATCGGGAAGAACAGTGCCAGACCGATGGTCCATGCGAGCACGGTGACAAGGGCTTTGCGGCGGGGGGTAACGGCGCGGGCCATGGCTTACGCCTCCAGGTTCTTGCCGATCATCCGCATCAGGAAGATCGCAACGATGTTGGCCAGAATGACCGCGACAATCCCGCCAGCCGATCCGCCGCCCACGTCGTAGTTCAGGAGCGACTGGGCATAGACCAGATAGGTGATGTTGGTCGACGCCGTGCCGGGGCCGCCATTCGTGGTCACGAGGATCTCGGCGAAGACGCCCAGAAGGAAGATGGTCTGGATCAGCACCACCACCGTCACGGCGCGCGTGAGGTGCGGCACGGTGAGGTAGATGAAGCGGGCGAAGACCGAGGCGCCATCCATCTCGGCGGCTTCCTGCTGCTCGCGGTCGAGCGACTGCAGCGCGGTCAGCAGGATCAGCGTGGCGAAGGGCAGCCACTGCCAGGCGACGATCAGGATGATCGAGGCCAGCGGCGCATGCGAGAGGAAGTCGAAGGGCTGGAGGCCGAGCGCCTTGGCGATATGGGCGAACATGCCGTTCACGGGGTTCATGAACATGTTCTTCCAGACCAGCGCCGAGACGGTGGGCATGACGAAGAAGGGGGCGATCACCAGCACCCGC
>CAZPWV010000116.1:0-7114 GCA_964590825.1 uncultured Rhodobacter sp.
CCATTCCAGCTGCGCGATCGTTTCGCCCGCATCGCGGTTCAGCCCCGCCTCGCGCTCCATGTCCTGGTCAAGCTGCGCGATCCGCCCCTTCAGGGCCTCGATCCGCGCCGCCGCCTGTGTTTCGGCCTCCGAAAGCGCATCGCGTTGCAGCGTGAGCCGCTGCAAGATCGCCCCGGCAACCGCCTCTTCCTCGCGCAGCGGTGGCAGGGCGTCTTCCTGGCCGGCGCGAAGTTTCGCCGCCTCCCGCGCCGCGCGTTCGGCCTGCGCCGCCGCGCCCAGCGCCTGCCGATGCGCCGCCTCCGCCTCGGCCCGCGCCAGATCGGCCTCGCGCCAGCGCCGATAGAGAGCCATCCCCTCGGCGCGGCGCAAATCATTGCCGATCTCGCGGTAGCGCGCCGCCTGCCGGGCCTGCCGCGCCAGCGTGGCCAGTTGCGCCGCCAGTTGCTCGACCACATCATCGACGCGCAAAAGGTTCTGCTCGGCCCCGGTCAGCTTCAGCTCTGCCTCGTGGCGGCGCTGATACAGGCCCGAAATTCCCGCCGCCTCTTCCAGTATCCGTCGCCGCGCCTTGGGTTTGGCATTGATAAGTTCGGCAATCTGGCCCTGGCGCACCAGCGCCGGGCTATGCGCCCCGGTCGAGGCATCGGCAAACAGCATCTGCACATCGCGGGCGCGGACATCGCGGGTGATCCGACGGGTGATTTCCAGCCCGTCGGCATCGTTGAACCCCGAGGGCGCCAGCCGCTCGGAATTGTCGATCGAGAGCGAGACCTCGGCGAAATGCCGGGCCTGGCGGGTGGCGGCACCGGCAAAGATCACGTCTTCCATGCCATCGCCGCGCATGGCGGTGGGGCGGTTTTCGCCCATCACCCAGCGCAGCGCCTCGAGCAGGTTCGACTTGCCGCAACCATTCGGCCCCACAACCCCCGTCAGCCCGTCATGAATGACAAGGTCGGTCGGATCGACAAAGCTCTTGAAGCCGTTGAGGCGAAGCCGGGAAAAGCGCAAAATGGGCACCGATTCCTTCGTGACGGGTGGCGAAGTTTCGGGCGCGGGGGGCGTTGTGTCAACGCATCACCCCACGATCTGGCGTTTATCCACGGCTTATCCACAAGATATACGCCAATTTCGGCTTGATCCCCCATCGCGCCGGGATACTCTGCGCAAAACGGAGGGGCGCATGGTTCCGGCATTGGCCATCATCTTGGCGTTTCAGCTGATCGGCGAGGTCGTCTCGCGCGGGGCGCATCTGCCGTTGCCGGGCCCGGTGCTGGGCATGGTGGCGCTGGTGGCGGCAATCAGCCTCGTGCCGCGACTGGGCACTCTGGTGCGTCCGGTAGCGCAGGGCCTGCTGGGGCATCTGTCGCTGTTGTTCGTGCCGGCGGGCGTGGGGGTGGTGGCGCATCTGCCCACCATTGCGGCGCATGGCCCCGCGCTTGCGGTGGCGCTGGTGGTTTCGACGCTGCTTGCCATCGTGGTGGGGGCGGTCGCCTTCAGCCTCGTTGCGCGTGTTCTGGGCAGTCAGGCCGATGACTGATGCGGCGCTGATCTGGTCCTATCTCGCGTCGCAGCCGTTGCTGTGGCTGACCGCCACGCTCTTTGCCTATTGGGCCGGTGACAGCCTGTTTCGGGCCGCCAGACGCAACCCTGCCGCCAATCCAGTGCTGATCGCGGTGCTGCTGCTGGCGGGCCTGCTCTGGGCCACCGGCACCGCCTATCAAAGCTATTTCGAGGGCGCGCAATTCGTGCATTTCATGCTTGGCCCGGCCACCGTCTGCCTTGCGGTGCCGTTGCAGGCCAATCTGCACGCCATCCGCAAGGCGATTGTGCCCATTGCCGTGGCGCTGCTGGCAGGCTCGTTCACTGCGGTATTTTCGGCGCTGGCCATTGCAAAACTGCTGGGCGCCGATGCCGCGTTGCTGGCCAGCCTGGCGCCGAAATCGGCCACCGCGCCGGTGGCGATCGGCATTTCCGAGGCGCTCGGCGGCGCCCCCACGCTCACCGCCGTTCTGGTGCTGCTCACCGGCATGATCGGCGCGATCTTCGTCACCCCGATGCTGAACGCGCTGGGGCTGAAAGACTGGCGGGCCAGGGGTTTTGCCACCGGCGTCGCGGCGCATGGGATCGGCACGGCACGGGCCTTTCAGGTGCATGACACCGCCGGGGTCTTTGCCTCGATCGGCATGGGGCTGAACGCGGTGCTGACCGCCTTTCTGGCGCCCCTGGTGCTGCGCCTCTTCCTCTGAACGCACCCTGCTGAACGCACCCTGTGGCGCGGCTGCGCCACCGTGCCACAGTTGCCGGGGGGCAAGGATGTAAAACATATGCGCATATGATTATTTCATCCGAGGCCCCGATGATGCCCGTTTCGAGACCCGCCGACACCTATTCACCGCTCTACTTCCTCGGCTCGCTGGGCGCGGGGGGGATTGGTGTGACCTTTTTCCTGTGGCTTTACTTCTGGGTCAAACACCCCGGCCAACCGGTGCCGATCAACGAAGACATCGTGGCGGCCTTTCTCTCGGGCGGGCTTGCGATGAAAGGGATGATCCTGTTTGCAGTTCTGGCGATTGCCGGTTTTGCGGTGCTCAACATCCGCTATCTGGTCTGGAACCTGCGCCAGCTTTCCAGCTTCAAACGCACCGAGGCCTATGCGCAGTTGCGCGCCTCGAATGCGGAAACGCAGCTGATGGCCATGCCGCTGGCCTTTGCGATGACGATCAACGTCGGCTTCGTGTTGGGCCTTGTCTTCGTGCCGGGGCTGTGGGGCGTGGTGGAATATCTGTTCCCGATGGCGATTGCCGCCTTTCTGGCGGTGGGCGTTCTGGCGCTGAAGCAACTGGGCACCTTTCTGGGCCGGGTAAAAACCGAAGGCGGGTTTGACTGGACGGCGAACGGCTCCTTTGCGCAGATGCTGCCGGCCTTTTCGCTCTCGATGGTTGGCGTGGGGCTTGCCGCGCCCGCCGCCATGTCGAACCTGCCCGCCACTTCGGCGGTGGCCATGGTGCTGGCCATCTTCTTTCTGGTGGCCTCGGCGGTGGTGGGCATCATCGCGCTGGTCTTTGGCGTGCATTCGATGCTCAGCCACGGCATCACCCCCGAGGCGGCGCCAACGCTGCTGATCGTCATTCCCATTCTCACCGTGCTGGGCATCTTGATGCTGCGCGTCGATCACGGGCTGCACCAACATCTGAAAATGCACGCCGAGCCGGGGGCAACGCTTCTGCTGCTGACCAAGCTGCTCTCCGTGCAGATCATCTTCGGCCTGCTCGGCCTCGAGATTCTGAAACGGGTGGGCTATGCCGGGCAGTTCCTCTCCGGGCCGGAAAACTCGGTGGGCGCCTATGCGCTGATCTGCCCCGGTGTGGCCTTTGGCGTGCTGACGCAATTCTGGATCAACCCCGGCCTGGTGGGCGTGGGTCTGGTGGCGAAATTCTCGCTGGTCTACTGGGGGCTGACGCTGCTGCCGCTGGCCACGCAGGTGGCCATGGTCTGGCTTTACTTCCATCTCAACCGCCGCCATTTCGGCGCTGCGGCCTGAGCGCAAACGGCCCCTCCGGGGGCCGTTACCGTTGCGGTTTGTAGGGCGCCATGCCGGCCCGCGCCAATTCATCGGCGCGTTCGTTTTCGGCGTGCCCGGCATGGCCCTTGATCCATTTCCAGGTCACCTTGTGGCGCGCCTGCGCCGCATCCAGGCGCTGCCACAGGTCGATATTCTTCACCGGCTTCTTGTCGGCGGTGCGCCAGCCGTTGCGCTTCCAGCCGTGAATCCAGCTTTCCACACCATTCTTCACATAGGCGCTGTCGGTGGTGATCGTCAGCGCGCTTTCGCGCGACAGAACCTCCAGCGCATTGATCGCCGCCAGCAATTCCATGCGGTTGTTGGTGGTATCGGCCTCGCCCCCCGACAGTTCACGCTGTTTGCGCACCTGCCCCCCCTCGATGGCGCGGATCAGCACCCCCCAGCCACCGGGGCCGGGGTTGCCCGAACAGGCGCCATCCGTCCATGCGAAAAGCTCGGCCATCAGGCGCGCTCGAACGCAAGGCGCAGGCCCAGCGCGGCAAAAGAGGCGGCAAAGGCGCGGCGCATCCAGGCCATTACCGCCGGCCGCGACAGCACCGCCTGCCGCCCCGAGGCGGCCAGCCCGGCATAGAGCACGAAGGTGACGAAGGTCAGCGCGGCAAAGGTCAGCCCCAGTTCGGCCATCGCCATGGCGCCTTCGTTCACCGCCATGAACTGCGGCAGGAAGGCCACGAAGAACAGCGGCAGTTTCGGGTTGAGCAGGTTGAGCAGGATACCCCGCCAGACCAGCCGCCCCGCCGGTTGCGGTTCTGCCGCCTCGATCCGCAGACCGCCGCTGCCCTTGAGCGTGCCCCAGGCCATGTAAAGCAGATAGGCGACACCGGCATATTTGATCGTCTGAAACAGCACCGCCGAGGTATGCAGCACCGCCGCCAACCCCGCCAAGGCCACCGCCAGATGCACCAACGTGGCAATGGTGCAACCGAGCGACGCCCAGAGCCCGGCGCGGAAGCCCCCGCCCAGCGTGACTGAGAGCGTGTAAACGACGCCAATCCCCGGCGCGAGACAGACGATGAAGGCGGTCAGCAGAAATTCAACGCTCATCAGGCTTCCCTCAAAATGCGCGGCACCTTGAATTCGATGTCCTCGCGTGCGGTTTCCACCAATTCCACAGTCACCTCATATCGGGCGCGAAAGGCCTCGATCACCTCATCGACCAGCACCTCGGGGGCCGAGGCGCCGGCCGTCACGCCCACCGCACGCACCTCGGCAAGCGCCGCCCAGTCAATCTCGCTGGCGCGGCCCACCAGATGCGCCAGCGCACAACCTGCCGCCCGGCCCACCTCGACCAGACGCCGCGAGTTCGAGGAATTGGGCGCCCCGATCACCAAAAGCGCGTCAATCGCTGGCGCCAGTTCCTTGACCGCCGCCTGCCGGTTGGTGGTGGCATAACAGATGTCATCCTTGGCCGGGCCGACAATGGCCGGAAAGCGGGCCTGAAGCGCGGCCACCACCTCGGCGGTATCATCGACCGACAGCGTGGTCTGGGTGATCCAGGCCAGCCGCTCGGGGTTGCGCGGGGCCAGCCGCGCCACATCCGCCACGCTTTCCACCAAAAGCACCTCGCCCGCCGGCAATTGCCCCATCGTGCCCAGCACCTCGGGGTGACCGGCATGGCCGATCATCACCATCTGCAGGCCCTCGTCGAAATGCCGCTCGGCCTCGATATGCACCTTGCTCACCAGCGGACAGGTGGCATCGACGTAGATCATCTGCCGCCGCGCCGCCTCGGCGGGCACCGATTTCGGCACCCCATGCGCGGAAAAGATCACCGGCCGGTCATCGGGGCAATCCGACAGTTCCTCGACAAAAACCGCACCCTTGGCCCGCAGCCCATCGACCACGAACTTGTTGTGGACGATCTCGTGGCGCACATAGACCGGGGCGCCCCATTTTTCCAAAGCCATCTCGACGATCTTGATGGCCCGGTCCACGCCCGCGCAAAAGCCGCGCGGCGCCGCAAGGTAGAGGGTCAGGGCTGGTTTCATCACGCGCTCCGAAGCTTTCCCCTGACCTAATGCGGCAGGGCGCCGCCGTCCAGTCGCAACGGCCTATTCCCAGCGCACCTCCCCCAGGAAGATGTAACCGGCCCCGTAGATCGTCTTTATCAGCTTCGGGTTTTTCGGGTCTTCGCCCAGCTTCGTGCGCAGCCGCGAGATCCGCACATCCATCGCCCGGTCAAAGCTTTCTCCCGCCGCGCCGCCCAGGGTTTCCTGCATCTGGGCACGGGAAATCAGCCGGTTCGGGCTTTCAAGAAACAGCCGCAACACCTCGCCTTCGGCGTGGCTGAACGGGGTTTCCCGCCCCTCGGCATCCAGCAGCACATAACGGTCGAAGGCGGCACACCAGCCGGCAAACCGCGCCACCTGCGCGACGGGGGCGTTTTCCTGCCGGGGCTTGCGCAGCCGCGCCCGGATCCGGGCCACCACCTCGGCGGGGTCAAAGGGCTTGATGATGTAGTCATCGGCCCCCAGTTCGAGCCCGGTCACCCGGTCTTGCACCTGCGCGCGGCCGGAAATGATGATGATCGCCGCCCCCTGTTCCAGCGCCAGCCGATGCACCAGCGCCAGACCGTCACGGTCGGGCAGGCCCAGATCGACAAGGCACACATCGGGCTGGCTGCGTTTCAAACCCGCCTCGAATTCGGTCGCACGGCCATAGCAGGTGGTGCGAAACCCCGCCTCTTCCAGCGCATCGCACAGCATCCGGCGAATTTCGGGTTCATCGTCCAGAATGGCCACATGGGGCAAACCGGCAACGGGGGGGGCGGTCATCGGCGCACTCCGGCAACAAGCGCGGCGAGTTCCGCCACGACAAAGGGTTTTTGCAAGACCGGGCAGGGCGCGGCGGCGCGCAGCCCGTCGCCCGGCGGCAGCGAGGTCATCAGCGCCACCGGCACCCGCCCGGCCAGACGCTGCGCCAGATCGACCCCGGTCGCCGCCCCCGCCAGTTGAATATCCGACAGCACCATGCCGATCTCGGGCAGCCCCGCCAGAGCCTCCGCCTCGGCGACGCTGGCGGCCTCCAGCACCGAATGGCCAAGCCCGCGCAGCGCCTCGCGCACGGTGGCGCGGATATCGTCATCGTCCTCGACCAGCAGCACCAGCATCGGCGCGGTATCGGCCTGCGCCAGACGCAACGGCAGGCGCAGGCTCACCAAAGCACCCGTGGCGATATTTTCCAGCCGCACCGTGCCCCCCGCAAGTTTGGTCTGGTCATAGACCATGCTCAGCCCCAGCCCCGAGCCCTCGCCGCCCTTGGTGGTGAAAAACGGGTCCAGCGCCCGGCCCAGCGCCTCGGGGCTGAAGCCCGGCCCGGTATCGCGCACCGAAATCTCGATCCAGGTATCTTGCACCGGATGGGCGGCCACGGTGATGCAGCCCCCCGCCGCCCCCATCGCATCGCGGGCATTGAGCAGCAGGTTCAATAGACTGTCCTGCAACGGGCCGGGGTCCAGCAGGATCGGCGCGGCAAGCCCGGAAACCTGCACCTCGATACGCACCGCCGCGCCCAGCGTGGGCGCCGCCATCG
>CAZPWV010000117.1:0-6864 GCA_964590825.1 uncultured Rhodobacter sp.
GAGATGGTCATAGGGGCCGAAACGCCCCCGCCATTGCGGCGCGGCCAGAGGCCGTCCGTCAGGATAAAATGGCCCGGTGCAGGCTGCACCGGGCCAGGACGAGGAGATTATTCGCAGCCAACCACGCCGGGCTGGGCGCCTTCGCAGGCCTGCTCTTTCGAGATATGGCCAGCATCGATCACCACGTTCATGTTGTCTTTGGTGATCGGGGTCGGCGCCAGGAAGATGGCGCTCATTTCAACGCCCTTCTCGCCACCCGACCATTTCACCGCACCCGGAACGGCGTCCATCGCCGAACCACCGGCCAGCGCAATGGCAATCTCGGCTGCGGCCTTGCCCAGTTGGCGGCTGTCTTTCCAGACCGAAACCACCTGCGAGCCACGCGCCACACGGTTGAGCGCGGCAAGGTCACCATCCTGCCCGCCGACCGGAACCGTAAGGCCCTGCGCCTGCAGCGCAGCAATCGCACCACCGGCCATGCCGTCGTTTTCACACAGAACCGCATCCACCGCGTTGTTGTTCGCGGTCAGGATCTGTTCCATGTTTTTCTGCGCGTTGTCGGGCTTCCAGCCATCGGTGAAGCTTTCGCCGACAATCTTGATTTTTCCGGCGTCAATCGCGGGCTGGATCACTTCCATCATCCCCGAAAGCAGAAAGAGCGCGTTCGGATCACCCTTGTCGCCCTTGATGATGGCATAGTTGCCTTCGGGGGCGGCGGCCGAAACCTGCTGGGCAATGATCGTGCCCACACCTTTGTTGTCGAAGGTCAGGTAAAAGGCGCGGTTGTCTTCGATCAGGCGGTCATAGCCCACCACCGGAATGCCCTCGGCGGCGGCTTTGTCGATGGCCGGACCCACGGCATCCTTGTCAACCGACAAGATGATGAGCGCCTGCGCCCCTTGCGCAATCAGCGCCTCGACATCGGTCAACTGTTTGGCCGCCGAATTCTGCGCGTCGGCAGAAATGTATTTGTCGCCATTGGCTTCCAGTGCGGCCTTGATCGCCGCTTCGTCGATTTTCCAGCGCTCTTCCTGAAAGTTGGACCACGAAACGCCGACGGTCATTTCCGCAAAGGCCGAGGTGGCAAGGCCGGCCGACAGGGCGACGGCGGCCAGAAGGGTTTTGTACATGTCTTCCTCCCGTTTGACGGCCCAAGCGGACCGGCCCGGCAGATTCGCCGGGATGCAGGAAAGATGGCTCCATTAATTTTAGTTGTCAAAATAAAAGTGACAGGCGAGAATGCAGTTGAGTGAATATGAGGCCTGCCATTGCCGCGATGCGGCGAAAAATGGGGCAATACTGCGCTGCGCCTGCATTGTTTTGTTAAGCGGCTGAAGGAAAGACGGTGAAATGAGAAAGGTCACGCAGATCCGAAAGGCCGCCGCAGGCTGTGGCCCGCTGATTCAGCCCCTCTCCGACCCCGCCCGGCCCCTGCGTCAGCAAATCTTCGAACGCGTCCGCGCCGCCGGGCAGATCGCACGCGTGCAACTGGCCAAGGAACTGTGCATCAGCCCCGCCTCGGTCACCACCCTCACCTCGGAGCTGATCGAGGCCGGGGTTCTGGAAGAGGTGCAAACCCTGCGCGAGGGCGATGGCGGGCGGGGGCGTCCGGCGGTGGCGCTCGGGGTCAGGCCAAACACGCGGCATGTGGTGGGCATCAAGCTTTCCGACCGCGAGCATACGGCCGTTCTGGTCGATTTCGCCGGCAACATGATTGCGGGCGAGGCGATTGCGCGGGCGCCGGGGGCGATGGGTCTGGACGGTATCCTGGCCGCCGCCGAGCGACTTCTGGACCTTGTCTGTGCGCGCGGCGGCGTTGACCGCAACCAGTTGCAGGCCGTGGGCCTTGGCGTTCCGGGCTTCGTCGATTGCGACAGCGGCGCGGTGCATTGGTCGCCCGTGCTCTCGGACCGGCATGTGCCGCTGCAAACCGCACTGCGCGAAAGGCTGCACCTGGCCGTCTTTATCGACAACGATGCCAATCTGGTCACCCTGGCCGAGCTTTGGTTTGGCGCGGGGCGAAAACTCTCTGATTTCGCGGTGGTCACGATCGAACACGGGGTGGGCATGGGCTTCGTGATAAACCATCGCATCTACCGGGGCGCCCGTGGCATGGGCATGGAACTGGGCCATACCAAGGTGCAGCTTGACGGGGCGCTGTGCCGCTGTGGCCAGCGCGGCTGTCTCGAGGCCTATGTGGCCGACTATGCCCTGGTGCGAGAGGCGCAAACGGCGCTGAATCTGACCCATGACGAGACGCAATCGGTGGGGGTCATGCTGGAAAGCCTTTTTGACCATGCCAAGGCCGGCAATGCGGCGGCGCGGTCGATCTTTCGGCGGGCAGGCCGCTACATGGCGGTCGGTCTGTCGAATGTCGTCAACCTGTTCGACCCGGAGCTTATCATCCTCTCCGGCGAGCGGATGCGATACGACTATCTTTATGCCAGCGAAACCCTGGCCGAGATGACCCAGATGATGCTGGATACCGGCCGCGACGCCCCCAGCATCGAGACCCACGCCTGGGGGGATCTGCTTTGGGCGCATGGGGCGGCGGCCCTCGCCCTGCACGAGCTGACCGAGCAGCTTCTGGGCGCAACACGGGAGATTGCAGCGCAATGAAACGGTTTTCGGGGGTGTGGCTTGTGGGGTGCCTGATCGCATTTCCGGCCTTTGCAGAGCCTGTTTTTGTCGATGAAGCTCCGCATCTGCCGCATCCGCACATCTATGCCGGCGGATGGGAGCATTTCGTGGGTGGCGGTGTCGCCGTGTTCGATTGCAATGCCGATGCGCGGCCAGACCTGTTTGCCGCAGGCGGCGAAACCCCGGCCTCGCTTTTTGTCAACCGCTCCGAGCCGGGCGGGGCGTTGCGTTTTGCCGCCGGGGAAATTGCCGACCTGCGCGGCGTGACCGGGGCCTATCCGCTCGACATCGACTCGGATGGCGAACTGGATCTTGCGGTGATGCGGGCCGGACCGAACCTGCTGTTGCGCGGCCTTGGCGATTGCCGTTTCGAGGATGCAACCGCCGCCTGGGGCCTGCCGACCCGGGATGACTGGACCACTTCTTTCACCGCAACCTGGGAGAAGGGGCAGTCCTGGCCAACGCTCTTTTTCGGAAACTACGTTGACCGCACGAACCCGGATGGCCCTTTTGAAGCCTGCGACACGAACACGCTTTTTCGCCCGGATGGGCAGAAATATGCCGGAACAGAGACGATTTCACCCGGCTACTGCGCCCTCTCTGCGCTGATTACCGACTGGCGGCGCAGCGGCGAGGCCGAGCTTCGGCTTTCCAACGACCGGCATTATTATGTGCGTGGCGGCTACGAACAGATGTTCCGGCTGAACCCGCTTGCCGAACGCGCAGACTGGCCGCATGTGTCGCTCTGGGGCATGGGCATCGCCAGCCGCGACATTACCGGTGACGGCCTGCCCGACGTGATGATGACCTCGATGGGCGACCAGTTGCTGCAGTTCAACCGGGGCGACCATTTCGAAAATGCGCCCTTCTCGATCGGCACCTATTCGCAGCGTCCCTTCATCGGCGAGGATGGGCGCCCTTCGACCGGGTGGCACCCGGAGTTCGGCGATATCGACAACGATGGCCGGGCCGATCTGTTCATCTCCAAGGGCAATGTCGATCAGATGCCCTCGAATGCCAGCCATGACCCGAACAATCTGCTGATGCAGGGGGCGGACGGGATGTTTCACGAAACCGCCGAAGCCGCCGGCGTGGCGACGATGCACCGCTCACGCGGGGCAGCCCTAGCCGATCTGAATCAAGACGGGCTGCTGGATCTGGTGGTGGTCAACCGCCGCGCCACAATGGAGCTTTGGCGCAACGCGACCCAAAACACCGGCAATTGGGCCGAGATAGAGCCGATTCAGCCGGCACCGAACCAACATGCCGTGGGCGCCTGGGTCGAATTGCGCAGCGCCCTGGGCGTGCAATATCAGGAAGTCACCATCGGCGGCGGCCATGCCGGCGGCGAGGCCCTGCCGCTGCATTTCGGTCTGGGCACGGCGCAGACGGCAGAGGTTCGGGTGATCTGGCCCGACGGCCAGCAAGGCCCCTGGCAGCCGGTGACCCGCAACGCCAAAACCCGCGTCGAGCGCTGATTACCGATCGACGGGCAGACCGCTGGGCACGGATTGAGGGATGCCCAGCCGCCCCGAAAGCGCAACCGGGTCGGACAATGCCGCCAGAAAGGCAAACAGCGCCTCAACCTCATCAGGGCTCAGCGTGGTGCCATCGCCAGCCGCCTGCCGGATTGCCGCCAGTTCCGCCGGATCTTGCAGCACCGCCCAATCCGGCTTGGTGTCGGGCAACTCCGGCAGCAACGCTTGTGGCGCATAGCCGGAAAGCGCAGCCCCCCGCGCGGCATGATCGGCGATGAAATCTTTCAGGTCGGTATGGCTGCCGGCGTGGCCCCATGGGCCGGTCTGGAGCACATTGCGCAGGCTTGGGGTGCGAAAGGCAAACATGTCCTCGGGCTTGCCGGTCACCCGAAACCGCCCCTCGTCGCGCGAATGGGTCTCGAACCGTTCACCCTTGCCGGGGCCGATCTGCGGCTCGCCCATGGCATGAAAAAGCTGGTCGCTCTGAAACGGGCCGCTGTGACAGTGCGAACATCCCGCCGCCCCATAGAAAAGCGCGGCCCCCCTGGCGGCATCGGCAGGCAAATCGGCCTCGCCGCGCAGGGCCGCATCGAAGGGGCTGGTGTCGGAGCGCCATTCATAGGCGATGAACTGAGCGATGGCATTGGAAATATCGGTGAAATCCAGCGCACGCCCGGCGGCGATTTCGGGATAGGCCGCCTCGAACGCCGCCTGATAGGCGGGAATCGCCGCCACCCGCGCGGAAATGCGGCTCCAGGCCCCGTCCGTGCCGGTGATAAAGCCCGAGCGAACCGCCTTGGACACTTCGTTTTCGCCATAATGCCCGGCCATTTCGTCGGGTGACAGCACCGGAAACATCGTCTGCGCCGATAGAACCGAGGCAAAACCCGAGACCATTTCCTCGTCCATCGGGGTGCGCATCCCCGAAGGCCGCGAGGGGTCCGCCTCGATCCGGCCGTCGTGGAACAGATGCGTGAAGGCCTTGGCGCCAAGGTTGAACATGGCGGGAGAGTTGCGCGGAATGCGCTGTTCGGGAACATTCGTCGTGGTAACGTGCCGCACCGCCCCCAGCCCCACCGCCCCCTCGCCAAGACCCAGGCTCAGCCCGTCCGAGGTGCCAAGCCGCGGATGATGGCAGGTGGCACAGGCAATGTTGCGGTTGCCCGACAGGATCGGATCGTAAAACAGCAACTGGCCCAGCGCCGCCTCGGCCTGATTGACCGGGTTGAAATCGGCATCGCTCAGCGGCGCCGGCAGGTCTCCGGCCCCGGCAGGAGCCGCTAGAAACAGCAAGAACAGAGCCTGTTTCATGGATTTTCTGCCGAACGCGCCCAGAGGTTGATCGCCTCGTCCTGAGCGTGCAGATCGATCTCGGCAAGCTCTTCGGCACTGAACGCGAGATTGCCCAGCGCCCCCACGCAATCGGTAACCTGTTCGGGCTTTGAGGCGCCGATCAGCGCCGTGGTGATGTGGCCGCCACGCAGAACCCAGGCAATCGCCATCTGCGCCAGGGTCTGGCCGCGGCGCTGCGCAATCGCATCGAGGGCGCGGATCTTGCCCAGCGCGGCCGGGGTCAGGCTGGCCGGATCAAGCGATTTACCCTGCGCCGCCCGCGTCCCTGCCGGAATCCCCTTGAGGTATTTTGCGCTCAGCAACCCCTGCGCCAGCGGCGTGAAGGCAATCGAACCCACGCCAAGCTCTTCGAGGGTCGGCACCAGCCCGTCGCGCTCTACCCAGCGATTGAGCATGTTGTAACTGGGTTGATGGATCAGCAGCGGCACCCCCATCCGGCGCAGGATTGCCGCCGCCTCGCGGGTGCGGGCCGAATTATAAGACGAGATGCCAATGTAAAGCGCCTTGCCCGAACGCCAGATATGCTCCAGCGCGCCCATGGTTTCTTCCAGCGGGGTCTCCGGGTCGAAGCGATGCGAATAGAAGATATCGACATAGTCGAGCCCCATCCGCCGCAACGACTGGTCGCAAGACGCGATCAGGTATTTGCGGCTGCCCCATTCGCCATAGGGGCCGGGCCACATATCGTATCCCGCCTTGGAACTGATGATGAGCTCGTCGCGCAGATGCGCAAAATCGGTCCGCAATATCTCGCCAAAGGCCTCCTCGGCGGAACCGGCAGGCGGGCCGTAATTGTTGGCAAGATCAAAATGGGTGATTCCAAGGTCAAAGGCGGTGCGACAGATCGCACGCTTGGTGGCATGTGGCGTGTCATGGCCAAAATTGTGCCAAAGCCCAAGCGAAATGGCGGGCAGCTTCAGGCCGGAGTTTCCACATTTGTGATAGATCATCTGCGTGTAGCGATTGGGGTGGGGGGTGTAGGGCATGGTCATCTCCTGATGCGGCAATGAGAGCACAGCGGGGTCCAAACCGCAAGTTGTGCACAGCCGCGCAATCGGCAATGCTGCGCCAAAACGGAGGTGCGATGAGCCTTGCGCGCAGGCTGCAACAGCGGCTGGCCCAGACCAATATATTCCTCATCGCGGCGGGCGTGGCCTTTTATGCGATGCTGGCGGTGTTTCCGGGCCTGACCGCCACAATCTCGATCTGGAGCACCTTTGCCGACCCGGAGGCGATCCGCTCTTACCTGCGGGTGGCGGATAATTTCATTCCTCCCGAGGCCTTTGCAATTGTCGAACTGCAGGTCGAGGCCCTGCTGGCAGGGCCGCGCGGCAGCATTGGCTGGGGGGCGGCAATGTCCATTGTCATCGCGCTCATTTCGGCGCGGGCGGGG
>CAZPWV010000117.1:6874-7101 GCA_964590825.1 uncultured Rhodobacter sp.
CCAGCACCCCGCGCACCACTGTGCCGGGGTTTCTGTTCGGCTATCTGATGACCCTTGCGCTGGTGGGGGTAATGCTGCTGGCGCTGGCCACCATCGTGGTGGTGCCGGTCGTTGCCAATGTCCTGCCCTTTCACGCCGCCACCGGCTGGGTCCTGTCCTGGTTCCCCTGGGCGGCCATGCTGCTGTTGATGCTCACGGCCCTTGGCGTGCTTTATCGCTACGCCCCG
>CAZPWV010000118.1:0-6179 GCA_964590825.1 uncultured Rhodobacter sp.
TGCGCGGACGGATCACCCGTTCCAGATATTCGGTCAGCTGTTCGGGCGTCATGTTCGGGTTCTGCGCCGCCAGATACATCAGCGCGAACTGCTGGCCGGTGCCCTTCACGATCACCGGGTCTTCGGCCTCGTCGGGCAGTTGGCCGCGCACCTGCTGCACCTTGGCCAGCACCTCGGTCAGCGCGGTGTCGGGGTCGGCGCCCAGCTTCATGTTCACCGAGACCTGCGAGGCCGAGGGCATCGAGGAGGAGGTGACGTAATCGATGTTTTCCGTGGTTGCCACCGCCGCCGCGATGGGCGCGGTGATGAACCCCTGAATCAGGTCGGGGGCGGCACCGGGATAGACGGTGGTGATGGTCACCACGGTTTCATCGACCTTGGGGTATTGCCGCACCGGCAGGCTGAAGAAGGCCTGAAACCCCAAAAGCAGCATGAAGGCGCCAAGCACGGACGAAAGCACCGGGCGGCGGATGAAGGTTTCGGTGAAATGCATCGGGGTGCGCCTTCAGTTCGTCGCCGCAGCGGTGGGGTCGGGGCTGAGCGCATTGTCGATGGTGACACTGGCCCCCGACGAGAGCTTGTTCTGGCCCGCGTTCACCACCCGGTCGCCCGCCGCCAGCCCTTCGACAATCTCGATCCGCCCGCCCGAGCGCCGGCCGATCTTCACGAAGACCTGCTTGGCGATCAGCGCCGGAGCCTCGGCCGCATCGGGGATTTCCTCGCGCAGCACAAAGACGCTGTCACCGTAAAGATTCGAGGCGATCACCGTTTGCGGCAAGGCGATCACGCCCTCCTCGGTGGGCAGGTTCACCCGCAGCCGCACAAACTGGCCGGGGGTCAGCTTGTCGCTGTCGTTCGGCACATCGGCGCGCAGCGTCACCAGACGGGAATTCGGGTCGATCTTCGGCTCGATGCCGGTGATCGTGCCGCGCAGTTCGACATCGCCCACCTCCGAGCGCACGGTGACCGCCATGCCCGGCTGCACCTGTGCCGCCTGCTGTTCGGTCAGCGTGAAATCGACCCGCATCGCGGAGCGGTCCTGCAAGGTGGCAAAGGGGGTTCCGGCGCCGACAAAAGCCCCCACCTCGATTTGCGGAATGCCGATGATGCCGGCAAAGGGCGCGGTGAGTTGCTTGGTGGAAAGAGCCGCCTCGATCTTGCTGACGGTGGCGCGGGCCTCGATTGCGGCGGCTTCGGCCTGATCGAGCGCGGAGGTTGCCGAAACGCCCTTTTCGCGCAGTTCGCGGGCCCGTTTCAGCGCGGTTTCGGCCAGATCGGCTCCGGCCTTTGCGGCGGCCAGATCGGCGCGTTCCTGCCGGTCGTCGATCTGCACCAGCACTTGCCCGGCGGCGATCCGGTCATTGGCGGCAAAGCGCACTTCCCGCACGATGCCCGAGGCCTCCACCGCCAGATCGGTGCCGCGCAGCGCGGCGGCGGTGCCGATGGTTTCGATCCCCGGCTCCCAGAGACCGGGAACCACTTCGGAGACCGACACCGCAACCGGCGCCGGTTTCATGCTGGCAAAGAACTGGGCGATCATCTTGCCGACGAAGATGTTGTAGCCGACAATGCCGCCCGCCACGACGGCAAGGGCAAGAATGGCGATGAGAAAACGCTTTATCATGGTCGGCTCCGGTCAGACAAACGGGGGCGGCACCGCGGCGCGGCCCGGCATTCTCCCCGAACCGATTGGTTCAGATCGTGGGAGGAATGTCAATTCTGTGCCGCAAGATGTGGCGCCCAAGGGGGGAAGACAAGGCAAGGAACCGGGGGTTTTGTGCGCCAGCGCTCAGAACGCCCTGCGGAGGTGCGCAGAAGCCAGTTTCGCAGCCGCAGCATGGCCCCTAACCTGACGTTAACGGAACGGGTGCAACCTGTCTGTGTCAGGTGCCGCGGTTGCGCGGGTTCAGGAGTGGCCGATGTTCAAGAACCCGTTCCTTCCGGTGGCGCTCGGGGTGCAGGCGGTGCGCATCGGGCTCGAGGCGCAAACGGTGATTGCCCTGCGTCTGGCAGGCATGGCCGGGCTGTGGTCGGCGCCGCCCGGCGAGGCGCGCCGGATGGTGGCCGAAAAGGCGCAGGCCGTGATCGAGGCTTCGGAGGCGGCAACGCGGGCGGCCATTGCCGGGCAGGGGCCGGTGCGGGCCTTTCAGGCGGGCATGGACGAGATCGGGCGGCACACCTCGGCCAATGTGGAGCGTCTGGTCCGGCACGGGGCGCCCAAGGCCGCACGGGGGCGTTGAGCCGGCGCGGCGCGCAACCGCCGCGAACCGGGCCTTGCCTGCCGGTCAGCCTGATCTGTTAACCCTCTATTAACCATGAGCAGGGAAGCTGCGCGGAGAGGGTATTTCGGTGCGGTGAGGCGATGGGCAAGATTCCGACGCATTTTTCACGACATCTTCGGGGGTTTCGGCCGCCGCAGGCGGGGCGGCTTCGGCCTGTGCGTCGGGCTGTCGCGCTGGTTCTTGGTCTGGCGCTGCTGACGGGGTGCGATGCCTCGCCCGCGCCGCAGTTCCTTGGCGCGACGCGGCACGAGATTTCACTGCAAGGCTATCGCTTTGCCGTTTTCGTCAAGGGCGAACATGCCGAGGTGGTGCGGCTGGGCTATTTGCGCCGATCCGCGCGCGACGCCGTGCCGGCGCTGATGGAACAGGCGGCAACGCTTGCCTCGGGGTGTCGGGTCACCGGCCCGGCCACCGGGCTGTGGCGCTCGCCCGCGCTGCCGGGCGATACGGGCGAGGCGCGGTTCCGGCTGCGCTGCTGAGCCCCCCCTGCGACAGGCTGCCGCAGGGCGAATGGCCTCCATGCCACCCCGATCTGACTCAGATCAAAGTTGAGAGACCGGGAAAGATGCTTGAAGCATATATGAAACGCGTCCCAACGGAGGGCTCCATGTATCGTCTTTTCGGCATCATCTACGCGCTTGTCGGCCCCACGCTGGCCGGTATCTTTTTCACGGGAGTGTTGACCATGAACATGATGGCCGGCAGCAAACCCCTGATCTATGCGGCGGTGATCGGTTTTGTCGCGGCGCTGC
Organism: uncultured Rhodobacter sp.; assembly: GCA_964590825.1. Lineage (GTDB taxonomy): Bacteria > Pseudomonadota > Alphaproteobacteria > Rhodobacterales > Rhodobacteraceae > Rhodobacter. The sequence continues at coordinate 3,035 of CAZPWV010000118.1, forward strand.
CGATTTCCTGGATCGTCGCCAAACAGATCAGCGAAAACGCCTGATCTGACCGGTCGGTCCTGCCTTTGCTCCCGCCTGCCAAGGCCGGGGATGGGGTGATTTGACGTCTTGCAGGGCGGGAAAGGCTGTGTCAGGCCTTTTCCGCCCTGTCCATTGGGCCCAGCCAAGAGGTTCTCATGTCTTCTCCGCAAGGTTACACCCGTTCCCAGATCATCCTGCATTGGCTTGTCGCCGTGCTGATCGTGCCGCAATTCGTCTTCAAGGATGCCATCAGCCGGGCTTTTGACGCGACGATGAAGGGCGAAGAGGCGGTCATTTCCCCGTTCGTGCAACTGCATGTGCTCACCGGGGTGCTCATTTTCGCGCTGGTGGTGTGGCGCATCGTGCTGCGCCGCCGCCTTGGTGTGCCCGAGGCGCCCGCCGCCGACAGCCCGGTGCAGGTGATGATCGCCAAATCGGTTCATCACGGGCTTTATTCCGTGCTGGCGCTGATGGTGGTTTCGGGCGGTATGGCGTGGTTTGGCGGTATCGGCTTTGCCGCAGGGGTGCATGGAGTGCTGAAACTGCTGCTTCTGGCGCTGGTGGCGCTGCATGTTCTGGGCGCGCTGAAACAGCAGTTCATCCAGAAAACCAACATCATGGACCGGATGAAAACACCGCGCGGCTGAACGCCGCATCCGCTTTGCCCGTCTCCGGTGCGGCCGGGGGCGGGGCGCGGCCGGGCGCTACCGGCTCAGGAAAGCCTCGACCTCCGCCTCGACCTGGCGGGGCTGCTCGGCGTGCAGCCAATGGCCCGCGCCCTCGATGGGCCGGATCTGCGCCTGCGGAAACAGCACCCGGATGGCGGGGTGGTATTCGGGGCGGATATAGTCCGACCGGGTGCCGAAAAGAAACAGCGCCGCCCCCGCGAAGGGCCGGGCCGAAGGCGGCAGCGCGGGCCAGTCGAGAATCGCGTCCAGGTTCCGTTCCAGCGCATCCAGGTTGAATTTCCAGCGCACCGGCCCCGCGCGCAGCTCCAGCGATTGCAGCAGGAAGGCACGGGTCCCGGCATCGGAAACGGTCTCGGCCAGCCGCCGGTCGGCCTCGCTGCGGCTGGTCAGATCGTCAAGCCTCAGCGCCTTCATCGCCGCGATCAGCCCGCCATGCGCGGCCCCGTGGCCATAGCGCACCGGCGCCATATCGGCCACCACGATGCGGTTGACCAGCCCCGGACGGGTCAGCGCCAGCATCATCGCGGCCTTGCCCCCCATCGAATGGCCGATCACGTCACAGGCGCGGCCCTCGGCCTCGATCACGCGGGCCAGATCGTCGGCCAGATCGGGGTAGCTGTGGCTTTCGTGCCAGAAACTGTCGCCATGGTTGCGCATGTCCAGCGCCAGCACGCGGCGCCGGGCGGAAAGGTGTTTGGCGACCACCCCCCAGTTCCGCCCCGACCCGAACAGTCCGGGGGCAATGAGCAACGGCGGCGCCGAGGCGGCGGGCGCAGGAGTATCGGGGCCATGGGCAAGATAGGTCAGCATGGTGCCGGTGTAGCGCGGCGCGGCGCGGGCTTCCAGAGGGGTAAACCGTTGCGGCGCCGACCGGGCTTGGCTAGGTTCGGCTGCGGAGGCAAAGGCATGAACCCGACCACCGTGCTACAGATGACCGGGCGTGTTTCGCAGCTTCTGGCCGAGCGGCTGGGGGCGCGGGGGCGCAACCTGCAGGAACGGCTGAACAGCCGGGCCAGGGCCTTGCCGCGCAAGGTGCGCCGCGCCGTGCAGGTGCTGGCGCAGGCCGAGGCACAGGCCGCCTCGCCCAAGATGATCCGGCAGGCCGACATGTCCGAGATTTCCCGCGCCTATGACCTGTGCCTGCACCATCTGATGCCGTTGGGGGCGGGGGCACGGCTGCGCGCCCTGCTGCTGAGCATCGGCGCCTCGGTGCTGTTTGCGCTGCTCGTGGTGGCGGTGTTGCTGCTCGCGCTGCTGCGTCTGCGCGGGCTGATATAGCAAAAGGCCCCCGCGCGGGGGGCCTTGGCGTTGCGATCGGGTCGGCTCAAAGGTTCGGATAGAGCGGGAACCTTGCGCAGAGCGCGGCCACTTCGGCGCGCACTTCGGCCTCGACCGCATCGTTCTCCGTCTCGCCATTGGCGGCCAGCCCATCGACCACCTTGATAATCATCCGCGCAATCTGGCGGAATTCCGCCTCGCCAAAGCCGCGGGTGGTGCCGGCGGGCGTGCCCAGACGCACCCCCGAGGTGACGGTGGGCTTTTCGGGGTCAAACGGAATGCCGTTCTTGTTGCAGGTGATATGGGCCCGGCCCAGCGCCTTGTCGGTGGCATTGCCCTTGACGCCCTTGGGACGCAGATCGACCAGCATGACATGGGTATCGGTGCCGCCGGTGACGATATCAAGGCCGCCCTTCATCAGCTCATCCGCCAGCGCCTGCGCATTGGCGATGACTTGCTTGGCATAGACCTTGAACTCGGGGCGCAGTGCCTCGCCAAAGGCCACCGCCTTGGCGGCAATCACATGCATCAAGGGCCCGCCCTGAATGCCGGGGAAAATCGCCGAGTTCACCTTTTTCGCGATCTCCTCGTTATTGGTGAGGATCATCCCGCCGCGCGGGCCGCGCAGGGTTTTATGCGTGGTGGTGGTGGCGACATCGGCATGGGGGAACGGCGAGGGATGCGCGCCACCCGCCACCAGACCGGCAAAATGCGCCATATCGACCATCAGCCAGGCGCCCACGCTGTCGGCAATCGCCCGAAAACGCGCAAAATCGATCTGCCGCGGAATCGCCGAACCGCCGGCGATAATCAGCTTGGGCTGATGCTCTTGCGCCAGCCGCGCCACCTCGTCGTAATCGATCCGGCTGTCTTGTTGACGCACGCCATATTGCACCGCGTTGAACCATTTGCCCGACTGGTTCGGCGCCGCGCCATGGGTCAGGTGGCCGCCCGAGGCGAGGTTCATGCCCAAAATCGTGTCGCCCGGTTTCAAGAGCGCGTTGAACACGCCCTGATTGGCCTGGCTGCCCGAATTCGGCTGCACATTGGCAAAGGAACAGCCGAAGAGTTCGCAAGCCCGGTCGATCGCCAGTTGCTCGGCCACATCGACGAACTGGCAACCGCCGTAGTAGCGCTTGCCGGGGTAGCCCTCGGCA
>CAZPWV010000118.1:6189-7092 GCA_964590825.1 uncultured Rhodobacter sp.
TGGTCATCACCGAACCCTGCGCCTCCATCACGGCGGCCGAGACGATGTTCTCCGAAGCGATCAGTTCGATCTCGTCGCGCTGGCGGCCAAGCTCGTTGCGGATCGAGCCGAACAGCTCGGGGTCACGGCTGGAAAGGCTTTCGGTAAAGAAGCCAGCGTCGCGTTGGGCGGTCATGGGCGTCTCCTCATGAGTGGGGTCGAGGCCCGTTTATCGCAGAAATTCCCGCCCTGAAAGCGCCCAAAGCGACAATCGGGCATTTTGGCGCGGCCAATCGGCGCGGCCGGTTGCCGATTGATGCCTTGTGTTTCCGATCGTGGCTTGTCACACCTTGGCAAAACCGGAGCGGCGGCAAAGCGGAGGCGGCGCAGGTGAACAGGCCGAACCACATCCATTTTGCCGCTGCGCCGGGCGAAAGCGCACAGGCGGCGCTGGCCGAACTGGTGGCGCTTTACGGTCAGGCCCCCCGCGCGCATGCCGATGTGATCGTGGCGCTGGGCGGCGACGGCTTCATGCTGCATTGCCTGCACGGCAACTCGGGCCTGCCGGTCTATGGCATGAATCGCGGTTCGGTGGGGTTCCTGATGAACGATTTCGCGGTGGAGAACCTGCCCGAACGGCTGGCTGCGGCCGAGGAAGCCGTCATCAATCCGCTGGCGATGCGGGCCGAAACCGCCGATGGCCGGCTGCATGAGGAACTGGCGATCAACGAGGTGTCGCTCTTGCGGGCCGGTCCGCAGGCGGCCAAGCTACAGATCTCGGTCAATGGCAAGGTGCGGATGGCGGAGCTGATCTGCGACGGGGCGATCCTGTCCACCCCGGCCGGGTCCACCGCCTACAACTATTCGGCGCATGGGCCGATCCTGCCGATCGGCTCGGATGTGTTGGCGCTGACCGGCATCGCC
>CAZPWV010000119.1:0-7083 GCA_964590825.1 uncultured Rhodobacter sp.
AGCGCCGTGCCCAGAGGGTAAAGCGCCACCGTGCCAAAAACCGCGAAGGAGGGCTGGATGATGAAAAGCGCGCCGATGAACCCCACCACCGAGGCGCCCAGACGGCGCGGCCCGACCTCTTCGGCCATCACGAACCGCCCGATCAGCAAGATGATGAACGGCTCGACAAAGGCGATGGCCAGCGCGTCGGCGATCGGCATCACCTGCACCGCCGCGACAAAGGAATAGGTGGACAGGATCGAGACGGCGGCGCGTGCCAGCGTCAGCCAGAGCGCGGTGCGGCTCATCCGCCAGCGCAGCCCCATGGCAAGCACGATCGGCGCCATCAGCGCCGCCTGCACCACATAGCGGCCCAGCGTGACCGTGCCCACCGGAACCGCTTGCGCCGCCAGTTTCGAGGCCACGTCGATCAGTGGCGCAATCACGCAAAAGCCCAGCATCAGGGCGATGCCGGGGAAAATCCGGTCCTGTTCGCTCATCGCCCAGCCCTAGCCGGGCGGGCGGGGATCGTCCATCCTGAAAGCGACGCTGCGGCCGTCGTTTGCCCGGCCCGCGCCCCGCCCGCGCCGCTCCCCGCCCGCGCCCGGCCCGGTTCGCGCAACGGGGGCCTTGCAGATCACGCCCGCCCCCCCAGCGTTGCAAGCTCCGCCACGGCATTGGCGGCAAGGGGGCAGCAGCCCCTTTGGCAAGGGCGTTCCGGCCCGGCCAAAGGGGCGAACAATCGTGGAACATGGGTCTTGGCCTTGGCCCGCCAAGCGGCTAGATTGGCGCCATGGATATTCTGGACGACGATGACGATTTCGCAGGCCTGAGCCTGAGCCAGCGCGCCCTGATGGCGGCGCGGGGGGGGCGGGGCGATGCGGCGCCCTATCTTGACGGGCTGAACCCGGCGCAGCTTCAGGCGGTGGAAACGCTCGATGGGCCGGTTCTGATGCTGGCGGGTGCGGGCACCGGCAAGACGCGGGCCCTGACCGCGCGGATTGCCCATCTCATCATGCGGGGCCGGGCGCGGCCGGGCGAGATTCTGGCCGTCACCTTCACCAACAAGGCCGCCCGCGAGATGAAAGAGCGCATCGCCCGGCTGCTGGGCGAGCAGGTCGAGGGAATGCCCTGGCTTGGCACCTTCCATTCGATTTCCGCCAAGCTTTTGCGCCGCCATGCCGAGCTGGTGGGGCTCAAGCCCAATTTCACCATTCTCGATACCGATGACCAGATCCGCCTGCTCAAGCAATTGATTCTGGCGGCGAATATCGACGAAAAGCGCTGGCCGGCGCGGCAGTTGGCGGGGCTGATCGACGGCTGGAAAAACCGCGCCCTGCCGCCCGAGCGGGTGAAGGGTGCCGAAACCAGCGCCTTCAACAACCGCGGCTCCGAGCTATACGCCGCCTATCAGGAGCGGCTGAAAACCCTCAACGCGGTCGAATTCGGCGACCTTCTGCTGCATATGGTGACGATTTTCCAGCATCACGCCGATGTGCTGGAAAGCTATCAGCGCCGCTTTCGCTACATTCTGGTGGACGAATATCAAGACACCAACACCGCGCAATATCTGTGGCTGCGGCTTCTGGCGCAGGGGCATCACAACATCTGTTGCGTCGGCGATGATGACCAGTCGATCTACGGCTGGCGCGGTGCCGAGGTGGGCAATATCCTGCGGTTCGAGCAGGATTTTCCCGGTGCCACGGTGGTGCGGCTGGAACAGAACTACCGCTCGACCGAGCATATTCTGGCCGCCGCCTCGGGGCTGATTGCGGCGAATGTTAGCCGGCTGGGCAAGACGCTCTGGACCGAGGCGAAGGGCGGCGAGAAGGTCCGCCTGATCGGCCATTGGGACGGCGAGGAAGAAGCCCGCTGGATCGGCGAGGAGATCGACGCGCTCGGGCGCGGCAGCCGTGGCCACGCCCCCATCCCGCTCAATTCACAGGCCATCCTTGTCCGCGCCAGCCACCAGATGCGCGCCTTCGAAGACCGGTTTCTGACCATCGGCCTGCCCTATCGCGTCATTGGCGGGCCGCGTTTTTACGAGCGGCAGGAAATCCGCGATGCCATGGCCTATTTCCGCCTTGCGGTCAGCCCCGACGATGACCTGGCCTTTGAGCGCGTGGTCAATACCCCCAAGCGCGGCCTTGGCGACAAGGCGCAGCACCGGGTGCAAACCACCGCCCGCGAGCGTGGCGTGGGTCTGGTGATGGGCGCAAAAGCCGTGCTGCAACAAGAGGCGATCGGCGGCAAGGCGGCGGGGGCGCTGCGGGCCTTCATCGAGGGGGTCGGGCGCTGGCATGGCGCGGTGCTGGCGGGGGCCGATCATGTCCGGCTGGCCGAGACCATTCTGGAGGAGTCGGGCTATACCGAGATGTGGATGGCCGACAAGACCCCCGAGGCGCCGGGGCGGCTCGAAAACCTCAAGGAGCTGGTCAAGGCGCTCGAGCAGTTCGAAAACCTGCAAGGCTTTCTCGAACACGTTGCCCTCATCATGGACAATGACAAGACCGAGTCCGAGGACAAGGTAACGATCATGACGCTTCATGCCGCCAAGGGGCTGGAGTTTCCGGCCGTGTTCCTGCCCGGCTGGGAGGATGGCCTGTTCCCCAGCCAGCGCTCGATGGACGAAAGCGGCGCCAAGGGTCTGGAGGAGGAACGGCGGCTGGCCTATGTGGGCATCACCCGCGCCGAGGCGCTGTGCACCATCTCCTTTGCCGGCAACCGCCGGGTTTATGGCCAGTGGCAAAGCCAGCTCCCCTCGCGCTTCATCGACGAATTGCCGCCCCGGCATGTTCAGGTCGAGACCCCGCCGGGGCTTTATGGCGGCGGCTATGGCGCGGCGGCGCATTCGGGCTTTTCGGGCGGCGGTTTCGAGGCGGGGCTCGAGGCGCGGGTGGCGCGTGCCGATGTTTACAACTCTCCCGGCTGGAAGCGGATGGAGTCCCGCCCCGCCCATCCGGTGCCGGCCCGCGCCCGCACGGTGACCACGGTGGACAGCCTCGCCTTCGGGGCCGGGGACCGGGTGTTTCACCTCAAGTTCGGCTATGGCGCGGTGATCGATCTGGAGGGCGATACCGCGTTGGTGGCCTTTGACAAGGCGGGCGACAAACATGTGAAGGCCGGCTATCTCAAGCCCGCGGGTGCAGCCGATGAGGTGCCGTTCTGAGCGGTTCGTGCGGTTCAGCCGTGGCGCATCACCGCCACCGCCGCCACCGCCAGCCCCACCCCCAACGCCTCGCGCGCCCCGAAAGGCTCGTGGAAAAGCACCACCCCCATGCCCGCCAGCAGCACGATCGTCATTGCCGAATAAAGCACGCCGATCGCCGCGAGCGAATGGCTGCGCATCAGGTAAAACCAGCCCACGGCGGTCAGGCCATAGACCACCATGCCGGCCAGAAACACCGGGTTGGCAAGGCCCTGCGGCTGGGCCGAGGCGAGCTTGATGAGATAATCGCCCAAAAGCGTGGTGGCGGTGATCGCCAGCAAGATCAGAACACTTGTCATCAACCGCTCCGCACTCGATGAAATCCGGTATTTTCAAAAGCTTATGCGGCCCGGCGCGGGGGCGCAAGCACGGCCTCAGCGCGCCTCTGCCGCACGGCGGATTTCCTCGGGGCCGAGCCCGTAAAAATCGGCAAAACGCTGCCGGGCGGCCACAAGCCGCGGGTCATCGGGCTGCATCCCCAGCGTGCGGATGAACTCCACCCGCTGCGCCGATTTCAGCGCCTCGCGGCTGATTGCCGTGCCCATCAGCCGGTCAATCACCTCGCCGCCGGCCGTCACATGATACCATTTGGTGAAATCGCGGAAATGGTGCTGGTTGTGCAACGTGGCCACATGCCGCTCCACCGCGGTTTTCGTGCAGGGCACATGGGCGGTGGTGTGAAACCACTCATAGGCCAGAAAGGTGGCCGCGCCGCCGACCAGAACCACCGCCGCCGCGCCGCCAAAGGCGAAGGGCGCGCCGAACAGCGTCAGCACGCCCCAGACCAGTGTGAAATTGAGCGCAAGCACCGGAAAAACAACAAATTCCGGTGCAAAGATCAGCCGCGTGTTGGTGGGAAAGTCGTGGTGGCCGTAATGCGCGCGGTAAAGCAGGTCAAAGGCCCATTGCGCCCGCGGCGGCGGCAGGTGGAACACATAGCGGTGCAGCCCGTATTCGTTGAGCATCTGCGCCGGAATGCCCAAGGCCGCCAAGGCCCAAAGCCAGCCACCGCCGGCCTGCGCCACCAGCCAGAGGCCCAAAACCACCACCGCGATCATCAGCACAATCGAGCGATGGCCAAGCATGAGTTGCAATCGTGACATGGTCCCCCCTCACCCCCGCGACAGAGTGCCACAGCGGACGGGCAAGTAAAGCCTGACGATGGGGAAGGGGGGGAGCAGGAGGGGACGGCAGGGGGCGGCGGCAGGGGGAGATGGCACGAGGGGATGGCAGGGGGAGATGGCACGAGGGGATGGCAGGGGGTGTCTGCGGGTGAAGCGAACTACCGGATGTCTCCTGTGGAAGCTGCGGCCTGGAGATGGCACGAAAGCGTCTGCGGCTGAAGCGGGGTTGGCACGGTTCTGGCCCGATCCCAGCCTGCCCGATCCCAGCCTGCCAGATCCCAGCCTGCCCGATCACGGCACGCCGCGCCCCGCGGTTGCCACCGGATCGGCCAAGCGGAATGGCCCAAACCGGCGGCCCAGTCCGGCAGCCCAGTCCGGCAGCCCAGTCCGTCGGCCCAGTCCGGCGGCTCAAACCGGAGACCCAATCCGTCGGCCCAAACCGGTGGCGCAAGCCGTCCGTTCGCAGAGACAGCGTGCGGTGCATCCAAACGCTTGGCCCCCGCGCGCCGCCCCGCCCGGTGCCCGTGCTCGCCCGTTTCCAGCGCCCGCCCGGTGCGCCGCCCGTTCAGGTGGTCTCCAACATCTGGGCGCGGCGGCTGGCGGGGTGGCGGCCCTGCGCATCGGGTTTGAACACGAAGGGGCGGCTTTTGCCCCGGCCACGGCGGCCAAACAGCACCGGAGCCTGGCCTTCGGCGGTGCGGATCGCCTGCAACAGCCGTTCCGCCTCGGCCATCGCGGGCATCGGGCGGGCCGGTTTCATCGGTCCCCGCTGCGGGCTGCGCGGCAGCACCGGCCCCTTCATCCGGCTCAGCGCCCGCCGCGCCATCGGCCCCAGGAACAGGCTTTCGCACACCGCGCCCTCGGCCTCGACCAGGGCGTGATGATCGAACAGAACATGCATGTAGCGCATCACCGGGCGCGGCATCAGCCGCACCGTGGCACCGTTGAGAAAGGCCCGGGCCGGCAGCAGCACCTCGGCCCCGTGCTGGCTTGCCAGCGCCTCGGGCACCCGCACCAGCATCCGGTGTTGCTGGCTGACCCAGAGCGGCGCGTGGTTGCCAAGCACCCCCGCCTCGAACCAGACCGGGGCGCCACGCCGCATTCCGGGAACCTCGCCCAGGCCCACCCAGCGCAGCGGCTGCGCGCCGTGGTCGCGCGTCACCACCAGATCCCCCGGCCGCAGATCCGCCACCGGGCGCGGCCCGTCGGGCGTGGCAAGCCGGGTTTCCGGCGCGAAACAGGGCAGGGTGTAATCGGTGGCCGAGGCATCGGCGGTGAAAAATCCGGGCGGGTTTCCGCCGGAAAAATTGTTCCAATACCAGCCTTCCAGGTCGAACTCCGGTGTCCAGACCACCTGCACCAGATCGCCATTCGTGTCGGTGCCCTCAAACACCACCGCCCAGCCATCGTCGCCGTCATAGCTGACCTGGTCCGAGCGGATCACCACGGCATCGGCAATGGTGGTGCCGCCATTGCCACCAAAGCTGAGCGTATAGGTGTCGCCCGGCGTGAAGACATAGGGCGAGGGGTCGCCCGGCTGCGACGAGATCACCAGATCCTTCGACGAGTTCGGCGGATAGTCAAAGGTCGATGTGCCGGCGCCATTGTTCACATTCGTGCCGGTGGCGGCGGCGAATTCATTGTCGAGCGCATAGATGGTCAGTGTCACGGGCGGCCTCCGGCAGATCCGTGGCCAGAGTAGAACCCCTTGGTTGAAAAGCGCTTAACGCCGTTCGAGCCGGCCAAAGAGCCCGGCCAGCCGCAGCGCCTCGCCCTCCAGCCCGAAGGGCGGATTCAGGATAAACATCCCCGAGCCCACCATGCCATGGCCCTCGCGGGCGGGGGGAAAGCGCACTTCGGACAGCAGCGCCTGCGGATGCTCGGCCCTCAGCCCCCGCACCATCGCCGCCTGCATGGGCGCCACCGCCACATGGGGCGCCAGCACCGGATACCACAGCGCAATCACCCCCACGTTCCACTTGCGCGCCACTTGCCCAATCAGCTTTGGCACCGCCTCGTAATCGCTCTTCACCTCCCAGGAGGGGTCGATCAGCAACACCCCCCGGCGCGGCGTGGGCGGGCAAAGGGCCAGCGCCATGGCCAGCCCGTCCTTTTGGTGAAACACCCCGCCATGGGGCGCCATGGCCGCTTTCAGCGCGGCAAACTCCTGCGGGTGCAATTCGCACAGATTCAGGCTGTCGATGGGCCGCAACAGCGTGGCCGCCAGCAGCGGCGAACCGGGATAGGCCGCGCGCCCCTGCGCCGCCCGCACCGCTTTCAGCGCCCGTGCATAGGGGTGGGCGGGTTCAAACCAGCCCAGGGCCTCGGCCCGCACAATCCCCGCCGCCGCCTCGCCGGTTTTTGCCGCCTCGGCGCCATCGAGCGCATAAAGCCCCCGGCCGGCATGGGTTTCCAGATAGCTCAGCGGCTTGTCCTTGCGGGTCATGTAGTCCAGCAGCACCGCCAAAAGCGCGTGTTTGTGCACATCGGCCAGGTTTCCGGCATGATAGGCATGTTGATAGGACAGCATGGCCCCCCCTTTGGTTGCGCGCTTGCCCCTCAATGCCGCCGCCCCCACCGCAGCGCAACCCCCCCAGCGCCCCCCCCAGCGTTCATCTTTGCGCCGGCGCCGGCCCTAAGCCTGCGAACCGGTTTCCAAAGTGTCGAAATATCCCCGCCGGAGGCATACGCCGCACAAATGAAAACGGCGGCGCCCAGGGAGGAGGAGGGGCGCCGCCGTTCGAACCGCGGCCCCAGGGAGGAGGAGGGGGC
>CAZPWV010000120.1:0-5495 GCA_964590825.1 uncultured Rhodobacter sp.
CAAAACCGGCGACATTCTGGATATGCTGAGGTTGCAGCAACTGGCCCACCATATAGAGGACCAGAAGGGTCTGCATGCCGTAATAGGAAAACCGTTCCCATGACTCGGTAAAGGCCAGATACCAAAGCCCCAGCGAAATGGCGAGATCGCCCGCCGTGGCCCCCAGTTCGGCCTTCAGCACCGGCGTCAGCACCGCCAGACAGGCCCGGTAAAACTGGCTCAGCACATAGCCTGCCACCAGAAACGCAATCGATGCCCGCATGATCCCCCCTTTGGTCGGGCCAAGCTGCCCTTTGGCGCGGGGCGGCGCAAGGGGGGCTGCGCGTGCCGCGCATCGGATCTGCGCCGGGGGGGGGCACAGCGGCAAGGCTTGCACCCCGAAGCCCTTGGCGCAAGGATGGGCAAAAGGAGTCCCCCATGCCCCTCACCCGCGCCACGCTTCGGCTCTATTTCGGCCCCTTCGTCTTTGGCCCCGGCAAGGCCGACCTGCTGGAGGCGATCGCGGCAGAAGGCTCGATCTCGGCGGCGGGGCGAACCATGGGGATGAGCTACAAACGCGCCTGGAGCCTGGTCGAGGAGATGAACACCGCCTTTGCCGAGCCTTTGGTGGCCAGCGCGCGGGGCGGCGCGCATGGCGGCGGGGCGCATCTGACCCCGACGGGCGCGGCGGTGCTGGCCGATTACCGCCGCCTTGTGGCGCGGCTCTTTGCCGAGGGCAGTGACGATCTGGCGGCGCTTTCGGCACGGTTGCGCAGCGATATATCCGGCGGGAAATAACAGTTGCCCTTCCCATGACGGTTCGGTTATGTTTTTACAAACATAACGACTGCCGAGGCGAACATGCGTGTGAAACTTCTTTCTGCCCCGCTTGCGATCCTGAGCCTTTTCGCCCTTGGCGCCGCCTCCGAGGCCCGTGCCCAGACGCCGGTGGTCTTTGCCGCCGCCTCGCTCAAGACCGCGCTCGACGAAATTGCCACCGCCTATGCCGCCGAAGGCCATGCCGCGCCGGTGATTTCCTATGGCGGCACTTCGGCGCTGGCCAAGCAGATCCTCGAAGGCGCACCGGCGGATGTGTTCATTTCCGCGTCAGCGGACTGGATGGACAAGCTGGCCGAGGCGGGGGCGCTGGCCGAGGGCAGCCGGGCCGATTTGCTGGGCAACAGCCTTGTTCTGGTCGGCCATGCGCCGGGGGCACTGCCGCTGGCGGCGCTGGATGCAAGACTGGGCGAGGAGAAACTGGCCATGGCCTTGGTGGATGCGGTGCCGGCGGGCCAGTATGGCAAGCAGGCCTTGCGCAATCTGGGGCTTTGGGCGGCGCTGGAGGATAATGTGGCACAGGCCGACAATGTGCGTGCCGCGCTGGCGCTGGTGGCCACCGGCGAGGCGCCCTATGGCGTGGTCTATGGCAGCGATGCGGTGGCCGAGCCCAGGGTGCATCTGGCCGCCACCTTTCCCGAGGACAGCCACAGCCCCATCATCTATCCGGCGGCGCGGCTGAAAGACGGGCCGGCCGGCGCCGAGGGGGCAGATTTCCTGCGCTATCTGAGCGGCGATGCGGCGGGCGCCATCTTCCAATCGCAGGGTTTTTGGGTCAAATGAGGCGATGACCCTGCTTTCGCCCGAAGAAACCACGGCGCTGCTTTTGTCGCTCAAGGTGGCCACGCTGGCCACGCTGGCGGCGCTGCCCTTCGGGCTGGCGGTGGCCTTTGTTCTGGCGCGCAAGCGCTGGCGGGGGCTCTTCGTGCTGGATGCGCTGGTGCATCTGCCGCTGATCCTGCCGCCGGTAGTGACGGGCTATGCGCTGCTGCTGAGCTTTGGGCGCAAGGGTGTGGTGGGCAGTTTTCTTTATGACAGTTTCGGGGTGACGCTGGCCTTTCGCTGGACGGGCGCGGCGCTTGCGGCCGCCGTCATGGGCTTTCCGCTGATGGTGCGGGCCATGCGGCTGGCGCTGGAGGCGGTCGATCCGCGTCTGGAACAGGCGGCCGCCACGCTTGGCGCGCCGCGCACCATGGTGTTTCTCACCGTCACCCTGCCGCTGATGGCGCCGGGGGTGATTGCCGGGGCGATTCTGGCCTTTGCCAAGGCGATGGGCGAGTTTGGCGCCACGATCACCTTTGTGTCCAACATTCCGGGCCAGACCCAGACCCTGCCGTCGGCCATCTATTCCTTTCTTCAGGTGCCCGGCGGCGAGGTGCAGGCGGCGCGGCTTGCCGCCGTTTCGGTGGCGGTGGCGCTGGCGGCGGTGCTGGTGTCGGAGCTTGTGGCCCGGCGCGTGGCGGCGCGGATCGGCGGCCGCGATGCTTGAGCTTGCGCTGCGCCACGCCTTTGCCGGCTTCACCCTCGATCTGGCCTTTGGGGCGCCCAAGGGGGTGACCGCGCTCTTTGGCCCCTCGGGGGCGGGCAAGACCACCGTCATCAATGCCGTGGCCGGGCTGATGGTGCCGCAGACGGGGCGGGTGGTGGCCGGGGGCACGGTGCTGTTTGACAGTGCCCGCGGCGTGAACCTGCCGCCGTCGCGGCGCCGCATCGGCTATGTGTTTCAGGATGCCCGGCTGTTTCCGCATCTTCGGGTGCGCGAGAATCTGGCCTATGGCAGCCGCTTTGCCCCGCGCGGCGCCTCTGGCCCCGGCTTTGACACGGTGGTCGAGATGCTGGGCATCGGGGCGCTGCTGGAGCGGCGCCCGGCCCTGCTTTCGGGGGGCGAAAAGGCCCGTGTGGCGATTGGCCGGGCGCTGTTGTCGAAGCCGCGCCTCTTGCTGCTGGACGAGCCGCTGGCCGCGCTTGATGCGGCGCGGCGCGAGGAGATCCTGCCCTTTCTGGAGCGGCTGCGCGATGCCGGCCTGCCGGTGCTTTACGTCAGCCATGCCCTCGGCGAGGTGGCGCGGCTGGCCTCGACGCTGGTGCTGATCGAGGCGGGCCGGGTGCTGGCCAATGGTCCCGCCGCCGAAATCCTGGCCGATCCGGCGCTGGCCCCGCGTCTGGGCGGCGCCGAGGCGGGCACCGTGCTGGCCGCCAGCGTGGCCGGGCTTGACGCCGATGGCCTGCTGCGGCTGAGCACCGCCGCCGGCCCGGTCTGGGTCGCCGACACCACGCTGCGCGAGATCGGCACCCGGCTGCGGCTGCGCGTTCATGCCAGCGATGTGATCTTGTCGCGCAACCGCCCCGAGGGGCTTTCGGCGCTCAACATCCTGCAAGGGGTGGTGACGCGGATCGAGCCCGAGCCGGGGGGCCGCGCCTTCGTGCAACTGGCGATGGGCGAGGCGCGGCTGCTGGCGCGGCTGACGCAGCGCTCGGTGCTCGGGCTTGGCCTTGCGCCGGGGGTCAGCTGCCATGCGATCCTGAAATCGGTGGCGGTCAGCCGCGACGATCTGGGCGGGGCCTGACCCCGGCGCGGCGGCCCCGCGACGAAAGGGGGCGGCGAACCGCCCCCCGGATGGGGGCTCAGGGTGCAACCTGCCGCCCGGCTCAGGCCTCGATCGCGGCGGGCGCGGCGAGGGTTTCCACCGCCTTGCCCGCAACCGCCTTGCCCGCAACCGTCTTGCCCGCAACTGCCCCGGCAATGGCAATGCGGCGGGGCTTGAGCGCCTCGGGCACTTCGCGGACAAGATCGATATTGAGCATCCCGTCGGCGTGCGAGGCCCCGGTTACCTTCATGTGGTCGGCCAAAGCAAAGCGGCGCTCGAAGGCGCGGGTGGCGATGCCGCGGTGCAGATAGCTGCGGGCCTCGGCCTCCTCGGCCTTGCGCCCGACCACGATCAACGCCCCCTCGCGCAGCTCCACCGACAACTCGTCAGCGCCGAACCCAGCCACGGCAATGCCAATGCGGTAGGCGTTTTCATCTGTTTTTTCAATGTTATAGGGCGGGTAGCTGGGCTGGGCCAGATCGGCCGAAAGCGCCCGGTCCATCAGGTCGGCAACGCGGTCAAAGCCAACGGTGGCGCGGTAAAGCGGGGAAAGATCGAAAGCACGCATGGTGTCATCCTCTCATGAGCGATGCTGTTTGCCCGCCCCATCGGGGCCGGGCGGTGGATCGCGGGGCCCGTCATGGCACCCCGACAAGAGGAATCTGGGAAGGCGGTGGCGCGGTTTCAAGCCCCCGGCGTCGCAGGTGGCGCAACCCCTGAGCAGGGCCTTGGCCAATCCTGTGATGGCCGCCCCTTTGCCCTTGGCGGCCCGCCTCTTTGCCCTTGGCGTGGCCCTGCGTTCCGCCCTCGACCTAGGGCCGAACGAATTTCGCCCCGCCCGCGCGGCGGATCTCGTGCTCGGCCACGGCCCCGGCGGGGGCCTCGATCTCGGCGCGCAGGACGGCGATATTATCGACCAGAGTGCCCAGCGACACCGGTGCCCCGCGCAGCTCGGCCTTGGCCGACACCACCGAAACGATGCGCGGCACGCCCTCGCGCATGGCAAAGATCGGCGCGCCGGAGGCCCCGAAATCGGCGGCACAATTCATCAAGACAACATCGGAATCGCGCTTGAGCACCTCGCACATGCTTTGCAGCGCAGGGGCCTCGGCGCGGTCATGCGCATAAGACACCACCCCCACCGTATCGCCCTCGACCGGACCCGCGGCCAGGCCGAAGGGCTGCACCTGCGGCAACCGGATCGGCTGATCGAGTTGCACAAGCGCAAGATCATAGGCGACCCGGTCGAACCGCTCGGGGCCCTGGTAGAGATAGGACGGATGCGCCAGCGCCCGACGCGCGGCACGGTAGGCCACGGCGCGGCCATTGCGCCAGCCGGCGCGAAACTCGATGCCGGCGGCGGCAATCATCTGCCCGGTGGCACGGTCATAAAGGCAATGCGCGGCGGTCAGCACCAGATCGGGCGCAATCAGCGTGCCGGTGCAAAAGCTGCCCTTGCCCAGATCGAGCCGCCCCACCGCCTCCCAGCCGCGGCTGTCGGTGCCGGTGGCCAGAAGTTTCAGCCCGCTTTCAAAGGCCGCCGCCGGAGCAGCCAGCGCGACAAGGGCAAACAGGGTAAGGCACAGGCGGCGCATCGGATCTCCGGGGTTCTTTGCCGCTTGCTAACCAAGGCTTGGGGCAAGATTAAGGCAAATCGCGCAAGGCCGGCGGTTTTGGCCCGCCCAGCGCCCAGTCGAGCAACTCGACCGTATGCACCAGCGGCACATCGGTGCCCGCGCCGATCTGGATCATGCAGCCGATATTGCCGGCCGCAATCACCTGCGGCGCGGTGGCCTCGAGCGTGGCCACCTTGCGGCGCGCGAGCTCTTGCGAGATTTCCGGCTGCAACAGGTTGTAGGTGCCGGCAGAGCCACAGCACAGATGGCTGTCGGCGGGCTCGATCACCACAAACCCCGCCGCCTTCAGCAGATCCTTCGGCGCGGTTTTCACCTGCTGGCCATGTTGCAGCGAACAGGCCGAATGATAGGCCACGGTGATGCCGCTGGGCTGTGCCGAAGGTAGGCCAACCGCTGCCACGAATTCACTGATGTCGTGGGCGAGTGCGGACACCCGCTCCGCCTTGGCGGCATA
>CAZPWV010000120.1:5505-7075 GCA_964590825.1 uncultured Rhodobacter sp.
CCCCAGACGCGCCCCCTGCCGGCGCCGGCAGGCCGATTTCGGCCAAAAATTCGGTGATGTCCTTGGCCAGCCCGGCCACCTTGGCCGCACCCTCGGCCAGCGGCCCGCCGGCAAACATCTGGCCGTAATCCTTCACCGTCGTGCCGCAGCCCGAGGTGTTGATGATGATCGCATCCAGATCGCCCCCCAGATCGCTCTCGGCGAGATAGGCGGCAATGTTGCGCGCGGCCAAGGCCTGCGCCTCGTGCTCGCGCCCCATGTGGTGCGAAAGCGCCCCGCAGCAGCCCAGATTGCGCGGCACCACCACCTCGCAGCCGAGCCGGCGCAGAAGGCGGATCGTGGCATCGTTGATATCGGTGTTGAGCGCCTTTTGCGCGCAGCCGGTTTGCAGCGCCACGCGGTAGCGCCGCGCGCCCTTGGCCGGGAAGGTTTGCGCATCGTCGTTGCGGCTGACCGGCGGCAGGGTTTTCGGCGCCATCGCCAGCATGGCGCGCAGCCGCGCATCGGGCACAAGAAAGGCGAAGGGCCGGGCCAGCCGCGCCCCCAGAAGCGCAAGGCGAAAGCGCATCGGGTAGGGCACGATCTGCGCCAGCGTGAAGCGCAAGAGCCGGTCCAAAAGCGGGCGGCGGTAGCTGCGTTCGATATGGGTGCGGGCGTGGTCGATCAGGTGCATGTAGTCAACGCCCGAGGGGCAGGTGCTGACGCAGGCAAGGCAGGAAAGGCAGCGGTCAATGTGCTTGACGGTGCGGGCATCGGCGGGGCGACCGCTTTCAAGCATCTCTTTTATCAGGTAAATCCGCCCCCGGGGGCTGTCGAGCTCGTCGCCCAGCACCTGATAGCTGGGGCAGGTGGCGGTGCAAAAACCGCAATGCACGCAGGAACGCAGGATCTTGTTGGCACGGGCAAGCTCGGGGTCTTGCAACTGCTCGGGGGTGAAGTTGGTTTGCATCAGCCCATCATCCCTGCGTTGAGAATGCCGCGCGGGTCGAACTGTGCCCGCAAACCCCGGCTGAGTGCCGCCACCGGCGCGGGCTCGGGCTCAAAAGCCGAAAATGCCCCGCGCAGGCAGGTGGCGTGACCGGTGTAGGGCGCGGCCTGCGCGCGGGCATCGGTGCCCTTGGGCACCAGCGCCCAGACCAGCCCGCCGCCCCAGTCCAGCACCGCAGGCCCGCCCAGCCGCGCCGCCACCAAAGGCCCCTCGGAGGGTTTCACCGAAAAGCGCCAGAGGTCTCCGGGCTGGCCCTGCAAGGGCTTCACCTCGGCCAGATCGCGCCAAAGGCCCGCGCCAGCCGCGCCGGCCAGCCGGGGCGCATGGGCGGCAAGCACCTCCATCAGCCGCCCGGCCCGGTAGCGCACCGAATCGGCCAGCCCCTCCAGGCGCACCAGCGCCCCCACGCCGGGCAGCCAGCCCGCCCCCGAGACATCGAAGGGCGCGCCCAGCGCCGCTGCCAGCACCTGCGCCGCACGCTCAAGCGGCACCTCCATCACCAGCGTTTCCTGCGTGGGTGCCGCTGGCAGAAGCTTGAACGACACCTCGCTCAGCACCCCCAGCGTGCCCCAGCTTCCGGCC
>CAZPWV010000121.1:0-900 GCA_964590825.1 uncultured Rhodobacter sp.
ACAAGACCGCCCGCGTGCGCTCCACCGCGATCAGCCAGCCGGTAAAGGCATAAAGCGCGATCGTTGCCGGTGCCCCCCAGATCCGGATGCCAAGATAGCGCTGCGCAAGGGTCTCGACCTCGGGGCTGGCCGGGGCCAGTTGAAAGGCCGTCCAGACCAGCGGCGCCTGCAACAAGATCAGCGCAACCCCCGCGCCGAGGGCAATGAGCAGCGCCCGCAGCAGCCCGGCGGCGACTTCGGCGCCATTGCCCTCGCCCTTTGCCTGCGCCACCAGCCCGGTGGTGCCCATCCGCAGAAAGCCGAAGATCCAATAGACCGAGGCCAGGATGATTGCCCCGATCCCCACCGCGCCAATCGGCGCCGCCGCCCCGATCTGGCCCACCACGCCGGTATCGACCGCGCCCAAAAGCGGCACGGTGGCATTGGCGAGCACGATCGGCACGGCGATGCGCAGCACCCGGCGGTGGCTGATCTCAGTCACGCTCACGCGGCTCCGGCATCAGGAAATGCCCGGTGGCCTGGGAAAAGGGCCGGGCCCGGTTGTCTTGCCAGGCCTCGACATGGACACTGGCATAGCGACGCCCGGAACGGTTTACCCGCGCCCGCGCATAGGCATCGCGCGGCAGGCCAGAGCGCAGATAATCCACTGTGAAATCAATGGTTTTTGGCAGCCGCGGCAAAACCGGCTCGGGCGCGGAAAGATCGATCCGATGGGCCTCGATATCTTCCCAGAGCATGGTCCAGCTCAGTTCGACAATCGCCGCCACCTCGAGAAAGGCCGCCGTCACGCCCCCGTGCAGCGCCGGCAAAAGCGGGTTGCCGATCAGCTTTTCGTCAAAGGGCAGCACGGCGGTCAGCTCGTCGCCGCGCCGGTCGAACTGGATGCCGAGATAGGTGATG
>CAZPWV010000121.1:910-7047 GCA_964590825.1 uncultured Rhodobacter sp.
CACGCCCGAGACCAGCGCCCGCAGTGCCGCATCGCGCCGCTGTTTGACCACCTGAACGGGTTCGGGTTTGGCGCGGCTCATTTTGCCCCCCCGCGCGGACGTTCGACGGTAAAGGCCCCGGTGGCCGAGGCAACCGGCAGGCCGGCCTCTTCGTCATGGGCGCTGGCCCGCAGGAAGGCGACGGTGCGGGTGATGTGATAGACCTCGGCACGCGCGGTGATGCGTTGGCGCGGCGTGGCCGCCCGCATGTAGTCGATGCGCAGGTCGATGGTGGCGGTGCCGGCGGGGGCCTCGGGGTGGCTCATCACCGCCGCGCCGCAGCAGGTGTCCATCAGCGCCGAAACCGCGCCGCCGTGAATCACCCCGGTGCGCGGATCGCCCACCAGATCCGCGCGCCAGGGCATGGAAATTTCAGCCACCCCGCCACCGATGGCATCGAGCCGCATCTCCAGCGCCTTGGCATGGGGGATGGCCTCGATGAATTGCCGCGCCATCTTCAGTTTTGCCTCGTCTTGCTGCATCGCGGTCTCCGTTCGGGCTGTCTGGTCCGGGGCCTGTGTCGCTGTGACGATGCCTTGCCGGGGCCGCCGGTGCAAGCCGGATAGCGCCTGCTCGCGCCGCCCGTGCAAGGACGGTTGAAGCGCGCCGCCCCCCGCGCTAGCGTGGCACCAAGGGAGACTGCCCATGGCCGATGTTCTGAGCTTCAAGGAGATGTGTGCGCGCTTCGATGTGACCGCCCGCACATTGCGCTATTACGAGTATATCGAGCTGCTCTCGCCGCAAAAGGAAGGCCGGGCCCGCTATTACGGCCCGCGGGAGGTGGCGCGGATGACGCTCATTCTGCGCGGCCGCCGTTTTGGCTTCAGCCTCGAGGAACTGCGGCAATGGTTGCTGATCTACGACCAGAAGGGCACCGAAGCGCAAAGCCGGGTCTGGGTGGAACTCGCCGACCGGCAACTGGCGGTGCTGCAAAAACAGGCGGAGGAGTTGCAGGCCTCGATCGCCGATCTGCGGCAGTTGCGCGATGACGTGGCCAAGACCCTTCCGTCCTGAGCCGGCAGATGCGTCGAATCGGCGCCGTCTGCGGGGGTCGTTTGCAACGCGCCCCCGGTTTTGCTAGGTCGTTGCGGATCAGAAAATTTCTTACCCAGCCCCCCATTCTTCCTGACATTACGTCAGCGCCACTGTGACGCCACGTTATAGTGACGCAAACGTCAACTTCACTTGTAATGTGGAGGCGGAAACTCTTTCTGCCGCCCTGCATTACGCAAGGACAAGCAAAGGCGGCACGAATGGGTGACGATGTGATGACGATCCGCGAGATGTGCGATGCGTTCGAGGTAACGCCCCGCACCTTGCGGTTCTACGAGGCGAAGGAACTGCTGTTTCCGATCCGCGAGGGGCAGAAACGGCTCTTTACCCGGCGCGACCGGGCGCGGCTGAAACTGATTTTGCGTGGCAAGCGCTTTGGCTTCAGCCTCGAGGATATTCGCCAGTTGCTGGACCTCTATGCGATGGGGGACCAGCAAAAGATGCAACTGGCCGAGACGCTCAAGGTGGCGCGTCAGAGGCTGAACGAAATGGTGCGCCAGCGCGACGAGCTTGGTCAGGCGATCGACGAGTTGCAGGCGCAGATCACATGGGCCGAGGGCGAACTGGCCGGGCAAAGCCGGTAGCCGTCCAGAGCCCGAAGGGAGCATTGGGAGAGACAGATGCCGAGCTACACCGCCAACACCCGCGACATGCAGTTTGTTCTGCACGAGGTTCTGAAAGTGTCCGAGGCCGGGCTGCCCGGCTATGACGAGCTGGACCCCGATTTCACCGAAGCCGTGCTGGATGCCGCCGGCAAGGTGGCCTCGGAAGTGCTGGTGCCGCTCAATACGGTGGGCGACAGCCAGGGTTGCGTGCTGGAAAACGGCATCGTCCGCACGCCCAAGGGCTTTGACGCCGCTTTTGCGGCGATGAAGGACGGCGGCTGGACCGCACTTGATTGCGATCCTGAATTTGGCGGCCAGGGGATGCCCTATGTGTTGGGCTGCGCGGTGGGCGAGATCTTCGTTTCCGCCAACATGGCCTTCAACATGTATCAGGGTCTGACGCATGGCGCCTATTCGGCCATTCATGCGCATGGCACAGAGGCGCAGAAAGCCCTCTACCTGCCCAAGATGGTGTCTTGCGACTGGACCGGCACGATGAACCTGACCGAGCCGCATTGCGGCACCGACCTGGGCCTGCTGCGCACCAAGGCCGAACCGCAGGCCGATGGCAGCTACAAGATCACCGGGCAGAAGATCTTCATTTCGGCGGGCGATCATGACCTGGCCGAAAACATCATTCACCTGGTGCTGGCCAAGGCGCCGGGCGGCGGCGAGGGCACCAAGGGCATTTCGCTCTTCATCGTGCCGAAGGTCATGGTCAATGCCGATGGCACGCTTGGCGCCCGCAACGCGGTTTCGGTCGGCAAGATCGAAGAGAAGATGGGCATTCACGGCAACTCGACCTGTGTGATGAACTACGACGGCGCCACCGGCTTCTTGCTGGGCGAGCTGCACAAGGGGATGCGGGCGATGTTCACCATGATGAACGAAGCCCGTCTGGGCGTGGGCCTGCAAGGCTATGCGGTGGCCGAGGCCGCCTATCAGAATGCGCTCGCCTATGCGAAAGACCGCCTGCAGGGCCGCGCCGTGACCGGCACCGAAAACCCCGCCGGCCCGGCCGACCCGCTGATTGTTCACCCCGACATCCGCCGCGCGCTGATGGATCAGAAGAGCTTCCTCGAAGGGGCAAGGGCCTTCACCCTGTGGGGCGCCAACCTGATCGACCGCGCCCACAAGGCCGAGGATGCCAGCGCCGAGGGCATCGTTTCGCTGCTGACCCCGGTGCTCAAGGGCTTCCTGACCGACAAGGGGTTCGAGTCCTGCGTGCAGGCGCAGCAGGTCTATGGCGGCCATGGCTACATAGAAGAATGGGGCATGAGCCAGTTCACTCGCGATGCCCGGATCACGATGATCTATGAGGGCGCCAATGGCGTGCAGGCGCTGGATCTGGTGGGCCGCAAGCTGGCGCAGGACGGCGGCAGGCATGTGATGGCGTTTTTCGAAATGGTGAAGGCCGAGTGCAAGGCGCATGACGGCGACGCGCGGATGAAACCCTTCACCGATGCGCTGAAGGCCGCCTCGAAGCAGATGCAGACGGCGGGCCTGTTCTTCATGCAAAACGGCATGAAAAACCCCAATGCCGCGCTTTCGGGCAGCTATGATTTCATGCATCTGATGGGCCATGTCTGCCTTGGCATGATGTGGGTGCGGATGGCGGCGGCGGCCCATGCCGCGCTGGATGGCGGCGCCTCGGACAAGGCGTTTTACGAGGCCAAGATCGCCACCGGGCGCTATTACATGGCCCGGCAATTGCCCGCCTGCGCCATGCATCTGGCCCGCATTGAAAGCGGCGCGGAAACCGTGATGGCGCTGAGCGCCGATCAGTTCTGAACCCGGCTTCATTGCGAGTAACGGGCGCGGGAAACCGCGCCCTTTTCCTTTCCGCCAGCACCCCTTCCCAACCTCGCCCCCCGGCGCTAGGCTGGGCGACGGAGGTTTCCATGCGCCCAGCCGAAAGCGACTACCCCGAGGCCCATGGCGGCTGCCAATGCGGCGCCGTGCGTTTTGTCATTTCCGCCGGCCCCGCCCTTGCCAGCCTGTGCCATTGCCGCATGTGCCAGCGCGCCAGCGGCAATGCCTTCGTGGCCCTCTACGAAGTGCCCGCCACGCGCATTTGCTGGGCCGGCGCCACGCCGCGCGAATGGGCCAGTTCCAACATCTCGACGCGCGGCTTTTGCGCCAGTTGCGGCACGCCGCTCTATCTGCGCACCGGCGACACCTACGAATTCATGGCCGGCTGCCTTTGCCCCGGCTTTCCGTTCCGCCCGACCGAGCAGGCGGGCATGGAATCGCGGCTTGGCTGGCTGGACGATCTGCCCGGCCTGCCCGCCCATGCCACCCGGCCCGAATGGCTGGCCGTGGTCGTTTCCAACCAGTCGCCGGAGGACGAATGCCCAAACGCCTGCGCCTGACCCGCCGCTTCCCGGTTTCGCTGACCAACGATGCCTACCGCGCGCTGCACCGCTTCGCGAGCGAGGCCGAAATCACCCCCGACGAGGCGCTGGTGTTCCTTTTCGAGCATTTCGGCTCGGTCACGCATCGAGAAAACCTGGCCGCAAGGCTGCGCCTCTTCAAGGCCGAACTGGGGGAGCGCAAGGCGTGATCCGGGCCAATTGTCGCTGTCGTTTTTGAGTATTTGAACCAAGAAGAAATCAGATGCGCCCCGGCTACGGGGATCGGTCCGATCCCGAGGTGAGAGCTTCACGCGCAGCCGGGGCGACTTCTCCTTGGGCGGTCATCGGCTCTCCAGCCTGTACCGCCCCGCCAGCTTCGGCGCGTTTGGTTAATTTCTGTTTACGGCATCTTCTTCTTGGAAAAAATACTCGACTTGCCCACGATGGACGCAACGGCACCACGCGCCGTGACGTTGCGCCACTTGCGCCCTGCGCCCCTTACGCGAAGGTCAATTCATGCGATGATAGCGCGGATCGGGAGGGATCGGATGACGGCCAAACTTTACTGCTTTGGGGAATCGGGCAACGCCTACAAGGCGGCGCTGACGATGGAGCTTGCGGGCTACCCCTGGCAGCCCGTCTTTGTCGATTTCTTCCGGGGCGAAACCCGCAGCCCCGACTACCTTGCGCTGAATGAAATGGGCGAGGCGCCGGTGCTGGTCGAGGAGGGCGAAACCCTCAGCCAGTCGGGCGTGATGCAGCTGCGCGTGGCCGAACGCACGGGGAAGTTCACGGGCCTGCCGGAAGAGCGCGACGAGGTGCTGCGCTGGCTTTTCTGGGACAACCACAAGGGCTCGTCGCAATTCGGCGCGCTTCGGTTCCTGCTGAATTTCATCCCCGAGGAAAAGCGCCCCGCCGAGGCGATCAAGTGGCTGTCCGGCCGCGTGCAAGCGGCGCTGGCCACGCTGGAGCGCCACCTGACCGGCCGGAGCTGGATGGTGGGCGCAGGCCCCACCATCGCCGATTTCGCCTGCTGCGCCTATCTTTTCTACCCCGAGCCCTTCGGCTTTGCGCGCAGCCAGTTCCCCGCCATAAACGCCTGGCTTGCGCGCATTTCCGCGCTGCCGGGCTGGAAACACCCCTACGATTTGATGCCCGGCAACCCATCGGACCGGGCCTGAGGAGGACCAATGACCGAAGCTTACATCTATGACGCCTGTCGCACCCCGCGGGGCAAGGGCCGCCCCGACGGCAGCCTGCACGAGGTCACCTCGGTTGCGCTTTCGGCGCGGCTTCTGAACGCGGTGAAGGAACGCAACGGGCTTTCGGGCCATGCGGTCGAAGACGTGATCTGGGGCAATGTCACGCAAGTGGGCGAGCAGGGCGGCTGCCTTGCGCGCTCGGCGGTGCTGCTTTCCGACCTTGACGAAAGCATTCCCGGCCTTGCCATCAACCGTTTCTGCGCGAGCGGAATGGAGGCGGTGAACCTTGCCGCCAACCAGGTGAAGGGCGGCGCAGGCCAGGCCTATATCGCCGGCGGCGTGGAAATGATGGGCCGCGTGGCGATGGGCTCGGACGGCGCGGCCATCGCCGTTGACCCCTCGCTGGCGCTGAAAACCTATTTCGTGCCGCAGGGCATTTCGGCCGATATCATCGCCACCGAATACGGTTTCTCGCGCGAGCAAGCCGATGCGCTGGCGGTGGAAAGCCAGCGCCGCGCCGCCGAGGCCTGGGCCGAGAACCGCTTTGCCAAGTCGATCGTGCCGGTGCTGGATCAGAACGGCCTGACCATTCTGGACCGTGACGAATTCATGCGTCCCAGCACCACGATGGAATCGCTTGGCGCGCTCAAGGCCAGCTTCAAGGACATGGGCGAGATGATGCCCGGCTTCGACAAGGTGGCGATGCTGAAATATCCGCATCTGGACCACATCAACCACATTCACCACGCCGGCAACTCGTCGGGTATCGTCGATGGCGCGGCGGCCATTCTGGTGGGCTCCAAGGAATTCGGCATCGCCCACGGGCTCAAGCCCCGGGCCCGCATTCGCGCCACCGCAAAGATCGGCACCGACCCCACCATCAT
>CAZPWV010000122.1:0-2433 GCA_964590825.1 uncultured Rhodobacter sp.
GCCGGAAAGATGGAGGCCGTCCGTTGTCGCGCCCGGCACGGCGAAAATCACCACCTTGCGGCCCTTCAGCTTCGCCGACAGGTCCACCGTCTCGGGGCCGTTTGCGCCCATTTGCAGCAAGCTGGCGCCGGGAAGCGCCTCTCCAACCGTAATGCCCATGTCGATCTCCCTTCGCATTGCACAGGTTCGCCCGAAGGATATAGGTTCGGCGCGGAACCTGACCAGAGGGAAGATATGGGCGGCATCGTGATTGTGGGGGCGGGGCAGGCGGCGGCCTCGATGGCGGCGAAGCTGCGGGCCTTGGGCTATGTGGGGCCGGTGACGATCGCTGGCGAGGAGTCGGTCGCCCCCTATCAGCGTCCGCCGCTGTCCAAGGCCTATCTGCTGGGCGAGATGGGGCAGGAGCGGCTGATGCTGCGCGGCGAGGACTGGTATGGGGCCAATGACATCACCCTGATGACCGGGCAGCAGGTGGCGCAGATCGACCGGGCAGCCCGCAAGATCACCCTGTCGAAAAGCGGCCAAGAGATCGGCTACGACCAGCTGGCGCTGTGCACCGGTGCCACGCCGCGCCGCCTGCCGGCGGGTATCGGCGGCGATCTGGGCGGCATCTATACCGTGCGCAGCCTTGCCGATGTCGAGGCGATGCGGGGCGAGTTTGTCGCCGGCCGCCGGCTTTTGGTGGTGGGGGGCGGCTACATTGGCCTCGAGGCGGCGGCGGTGGCGCGCAAGCTGGGGCTTGAGGTGGTGCTGGTCGAGGCCGCGCCGCGCATTCTGGGCCGCGTGGCCTCGGCCGAAACGGCGGCGGCCATTCGGGCGTTGCACGCCGCGCATGGGGTGGAAATTGTCGAAGGCGTGGGCCTTGCCCAGCTTACGGGCGCGGGGCGGGTGAGCGGGGCCGAGCTTGTCGACGGGCGCGTGCTGGCGGCGGATTTCGTGATTGTCGGCATTGGCGTGACGCCCGAGGGGGGGCTGGCCGAGGCGGCGGGGCTTGCCTGTCACGCCGGTGCGGTGCGGGTCGATGCGCAGGGTCGCAGCAGCGATCCCTTGATCTGGGCGGCGGGCGATTGCGCGGCTTTCCCGCTGGGCGATGGGCTTGGGCGGATCGAGAGCGTGGGCAATGCCATCGACATGGGCGAGTTGGTGGCGGAAAACATGCTGGGGGCGGCCAAGCCTTATGCGCCCCGCCCCTGGTTCTGGTCGGATCAGTTTGACGCCAAGCTGCAGATTGCCGGGCTGAACACCGGCCATGACCTTGTGGTGAGCCGGGCGGGCGAGGGGCAGTCGTTTTGGTATTTCCGCCACGGGCGGCTGATTGCGGTGGATGCGCTCAATGATCCGCGGGCCTATATGGTGGGCAAGCGGCTGATCGAGGGCGGCAAGGCGGTAACCCCCGACGAGGTGCAAAACGCGCCAGATCTGAAGGCGTTGATGGCATGAGAATCATCGGTGGCGAGCGGCGGGGGCTGAGGCTGGCCGATGTGGGCGAAGGCGACATGGCCGCGCATCTGCGCCCCACCACCGACCGGGTGCGCGAAAGCATCTTCAACCTGCTCATCAACGGCACCCATGGCAACCCGATCCCCGGCGCGCGGGTGCTCGACCTCTTTGCCGGCACCGGGGCGCTGGGGCTGGAGGCGCTCTCGCGCGGGGCGGCACGGGTGGCCTTTGTCGATGACGGCACGGCGGCGCGGGTGCTGTTGCGCAAGAATGTGGATCTGATGCGGGCGATGGGGGTAACCGACATCTGGCGCCGCGATGCCACCGCCATGGGGCCTTGCCGGGGGGCGGGCTACGGGCTGGTGTTTCTCGATCCGCCCTATGGGCTGGGGTTGGGCGAAAAGGCATTGGCCTCGTGCCTTGCGGGGGGCTGGATTGCACCGGGCGCCATGGTGGTCTGGGAAGACAGCGCCGCGCCGCTGGTTCCCGCGCCGCTCGAACAGATCGACCAGCGCAAATACGGTGACACGCTGGTCACCCTTGCGAGAATGCCGACATGAGCGTGCGGGCCGTCTTGTTCGATTGCGATGGCGTGCTGGTCGATAGCGAACCGGCCGCCTTCGCCCTGCTGCGCGACGATTTTGCGGCCCATGGGCTTTTCCCCGATGCCGAGGTGATGGAGCGGCTCTTTACCGGTGGCACGATCGAGAAACTGCGCGAGGTGGCCAATGGGCTGGGCGCCGATCTTGGCCCGGAATGGGTCGATGATTTCTATGGCCGGCTTTATGCGCGGCTGCGTCTGGGCACGGCGCTGATGCCCGGCGTCGAGGCGCTGCTGGAGCGGCTGGAGGCGGCGGGCATTGCCTGTGCGGTGGGCTCGAACGGGCGGCAGGCGAAAATGGCGGCAACGCTGGGCCAGCACCCTGCGGTCTGGGCGCGGCTGCGGGACCGGCTGTTTTCGGGGCAGGAACTGGGCTGCCCCAAGCCCGATCC
>CAZPWV010000122.1:2443-7036 GCA_964590825.1 uncultured Rhodobacter sp.
CGGCTGCTTTTCTTGGCGTGGCGCCAGAGCATTGCGTGGTGATCGAGGACAGTGCCACCGGGGCGCGGGCGGCGGTGGCGGCGGGGATGCGCTGTCTTGGCTATGTGCCGCAGGGGGCGCCGCCGGGTCTGGCGGCCCTGGGGATCGAGATCTTTGCCGATATGGCCGAAGTGCCCCGGCTGATCGGTCTGCCGGGGTGAGGAAGCCCGGAGCCAAATGACGCCGGAGCCGCAAAGAAAAGGCTGCAAAGAAAAAGACCGCCGGGTTTCCCCTGCGGCCCTTCTGTCTCAGCTCGAAGCTGGCCTCAGCCCTGACGGGCCTTGAAGCGCTTCTGCGTCTTGTTGATTACATAGACGCGGCCTTTACGGCGCACGATCTGGCAATCGCGATGACGCTGCTTGAGCGAGCGGAGCGAGTTGCGGACCTTCATCGGTCTTCTCCTAGTCGCGGCGCGCGTGCGCCTTGAAAGCATCTGCCCCCGAAGGGGCGGTGAATGGTGGGCGGTACTGGGATCGAACCAGTGACCCCTACGATGTCAACGTAGTGCTCTACCGCTGAGCTAACCGCCCGAAACCCGCGTGGCGCCGCCGTGCCCTTTGCCCGAAAGAAAAGGACGCGGGCAAAACCGCGTCGGTCTGGGGGTCTATAAAAGGAGTCGCCGGGGCTTTCAAGGGGCTTTTGGTGCGAAATCAATTCGGTGTAGGCTTGCGCGAAGGAGTATCCATGCCCAGCCCAGCCGAGGCCCCGCCCCCCTATACGCTGCATCTGCCGCCGGCGCTGCGCTCGGGGGTGGTTTTTGCCTCGCCGCATTCGGGGCGTGACTACCCGGATGCCTTTCTGCGCCGTTCGGTGCTGGATGCGCAGCGCCTGCGCTCGTCCGAAGATGCCTTTGTGGACAGGCTGTTGCAGGGGGTGACCGCAGAGGGCGCCACGCTGATCGAGGCGCGGTTCCCGAGGGCCTATGTCGATCTCAACCGCGCCGAGGATGAGCTTGACCCGGCCCTGATCGAAGGGCTCAAGCGCAGTGCCGGAGGCTCGCGGGTGGCGGCGGGGCTGGGGGTCATTCCGCGCGTCGTGGCCGGAGGGCGGGCGATCTATTCGGGCAAGATCACGCAAGCCGAGGCCGAGGCGCGGCTGGCGCAGGTCTGGCGGCCCTATCACGCCCGGTTGCAGGCCCTGTTGGCCGCGCGGCAGGCCCGATTCGGTCAGGTGTTGCTGCTCGACATGCATTCGATGCCAAGCGATCCGCTTGGTTCGTCGCCCGCAGCCGTGCCCGATATCGTGCTGGGCGACCGGTTCGGGGCCTCTGCCGCAGCGGGGCTGGTTGCGGCGATCGAGGCGGTCTTTGCCGGTGCGGGGCTGGATGTGGTGCGCAACGCGCCCTTTGCCGGGGCCTATGTGGCCAATCGCTATGGCCGCCCCGCCGAGGGGGTGCATGTGGTGCAGGTCGAGATCAACCGTGCCCTCTACATGGACGAAAAGCGCATTCTTCCCAGTGCCGATTTTCCGGATTTTGCCGCGCGGATGAAACAGATCACCGCGCGGCTGAGTGCGCTTGTGCCCGAAGCCGGGCGGCTGGCGGCGGAATAGGGGCACTGTTCCCCCCGCGCCGAGGAATGGTGATGATTTCAGGCAGGGCCTCAGGGATCGGCTGCGCAGTCAACCTTTGGTAAATCCGCGCCCCGAGCGGATGGCTTCGGCGCCGAAACGGGCGCGAATGGCATCGGCGGCGCGTTCGGCCCCGGCGCGGGCGGCGGCTTGCGGGTCGAGCAGATCGCCGATCGGATCGCAGGCCTGGGCTGGCGAAAGGTCGCTGTAGCCGGCGCCGACAAGCCGGAAGGCGCCCCGCTCGGGCAGGGCCGCAAGCAGGGCCTGGGTGGCGCGAAACAGCGTATCGGCCAGTTGCGACGGCTCTTCGAGGCGGGTCTGGCGGCTGAGCGCGGAAAAATCGGCGCGGCGCAGCCGCAGCGTGGCGGTGCGGCCTTGCAGCCCCTTGGCCTTCATCCGGGCCGAGGTTTTTTCGCACATCGTCCAGAGATGGTTTTCCAGGGTGGCGCGGTCGGCGATGTCCTGCGCAAAGGTGGTTTCATGCGAGACCGATTTCAGGGGCGCATCGGCAATCACGCGGCGGTTGTCGCTGCCTTCGGCCAGCGCATGGAGCCTTGCGCCCGTGGCCCCGAACCGCGCCACCATCGCCGTCTGGCCGGTGCGGCGGATATCGGCCAGGCTGCGCAAACCGGCACAGGCCAGCGCCACCCGCGTGGCCTCGCCCACGCCCCAGAGGATCGAAACCGGCTTGTCACGCAGGAAATCCGCCGTTTCGGCCCGCCCGATCACCGAAAAACCGCGCGGCTTGTCGAGTTCGGAGGCGATCTTTGCCAGAAACTTGTTGTGTGACAGGCCGACCGAGGCGGTGACGCCGATCTCGGCCTCGATCTCTTGCGCAAGGCGGGCCATCAGCAGCGCGGGCGGGGCCTGATGCAGCCGCCCGGTGCCGCCCAGATCGAGAAAGGCCTCGTCCAACGAGAGCGGCTCGACCAGCGGGGTCAAGGCGTTCATCCGGGCGCGGATCCGGGCGGAGACCTCGGCGTAATAGCCGATGCGGGGCGGCAGGACGGCGGCATCGGGGCAGAGTTTCAGCGCCTGAAACATCGGCATGGCCGAGCGCACACCCGAGATGCGGGCGATATAGCAGCAGGTGGTGACCACGCCGCGCGTGCCCCCCCCGGCGATGAGCGGACGCGAGGCCAGTTCGGGGTGGTCGCGTTTTTCGACCGAGGCATAGAAGCTGTCACAGTCGATATGGGCGATGGACAGGCGGAAAAGCTCGGGGTGGCTCAGCACCCTTGGCCGTCCGCAGGCGGGGCAGCGCGGCAAGGGATGCTCAAAGGAGGTCAGGCAATCGCGGCACAGGCTGGGCATGATGCGATGATCCTATCGCAAGTCGCCTGCGGGCGGGAGGGGCCTGGGGGTGCCGCGAGCACCGAATCGGCCGCCATTGGGCAGGGCCAAGGGAAACCCGGCCCCGGTCGCGCCGAAATATCGGGGGGAGGGCGGGGGGCGGTGCCCCCCGGCCCGGTTCAGTTCAGCACCCGGCTTTCGGCGGTGCTGCGGGCCGAGGCCGAGGTGCGGCCCCCCACCAGCAGCCCTTCGGGGCTGGCGGAAACGGTCACCGCATCGCCATCCTTCACCGTGCCGGCCAGAATCAGCTCTGCCAGCGGGTCTTGCAAGGCGCGCTGAATGACGCGCTTGAGCGGACGGGCCCCAAAGACCGGGTCATAGCCTTCGTCGGCCAGCCATTTCAGCGCCGCCGCATCAAGCACAAGGGAAAGCTTGCGGGCCGCAAGCCGTTTCTCCAGCCGTTTCAACTGGATGGCAACGACGCCATCCATATTGTCACGGCTCAGCCGGTCGAAGATCACCATTTCATCCAGCCGGTTCAGGAATTCGGGGCGGAAATGCGCCCGCACCGCCTCCATCACCTCGGCCTTCGCCTCGGCGGCGCTGTTGCCCTCGGGCAGGCGGCTGAGCGCCTGCGTGCCGAGGTTCGAGGTGAGCACGATGAGCGTTTGCTTGAAATCGACCGTGCGGCCGTGGCCGTCGGTCAGCACGCCATCGTCCAGCACTTGCAAAAGCACGTTGAACACATCGGGATGGGCCTTTTCCACCTCGTCGAAGAGCACCACCTGATAGGGCCTGCGCCGCACCGCCTCGGTCAGCACGCCGCCTTCCTCGTAGCCGACATAGCCGGGGGGCGCGCCGATCAGCCGGGCCACCGAGTGTTTCTCCATGAATTCCGACATGTCGATGCGCACCATCGCGGTGTCGTCGTCAAAGAGGTATTCGGCCAGCGCCTTGGTCAGCTCGGTCTTGCCCACGCCGGTGGGGCCGAGGAACAGGAAACTGCCCAACGGACGGTTTTCGTCGTTCAGCCCGGCACGGGCGCGGCGCACGGCATTGGCCACCGCGGCGATGGCGGCATCCTGGCCGATGACGCGTTTGTGCAGTTCTTCCTCCATCTTGAGAAGTTTTTCGCGCTCGCCCTCCAGCATCTTCGTGGTGGGAATGCCGGTCCAGCGTTCGACCACCTCGGCAATCTGTTCGGGGCGGACGGCCTCTTCGACCATCACCCCGTCGCCGCCGGTTTCGGCCTCGGCCAGACGCTTTTCAAGCTCGGGGATGCGGCCATATTGCAGCTCGCCCGCCTTGGCAAAGTTACCTTCCCGCTTGGCCTGTTCCAGGCTTGCCCGCGCCTGTTCCAGTGCCCCCTTGACGTTGCGGCTGGCCTCCAGAAGGTCGCGCTCGGCCTGCCATTTCGCCGTCATCGCGGCCGCGCGTTGCAGCACTTCGGCAAGGTCGCGTTCCAGCTTTTCAAGCCGGTCGCGCGAGGCGGCATCATCCTCGCGCCGGAGCGCCTCCGCCTCGATCTGCATCTGCAGGATCTGCCGGTCGAGGGCGTCAAGCTCTTCGGGTTTGCTGTCCACTTCCATGCGCAGCCGGCTGGCGGCCTCGTCCATCAGGTCGATGGCCTTGTCAGGCAGGAAACGGTCGGTGATGTAGCGATGCGAGAGCGTCGCCGCCGCCACAAGGGCG
>CAZPWV010000123.1:0-6982 GCA_964590825.1 uncultured Rhodobacter sp.
CAGCTTTGGCATCACGGCGGCGGGTGGCACCGGCTATTATCTGGCGCAGATGATGGTCAATGGCGAGGCCGAGATCGACATGGCCAGCCTTGACCCGAAGCGCTACGGCAACTGGATGACGTCTGAGTATGCCGCGCGCAAGAACGAGGAATGCTACGAGCATGTCTTCATTCTGCACCACCCCGATGAAGAGCGCGAGGCCTGCCGGCCGCTGCGCACCGCCCCCGCCTATGAGCGTCAACTGGCCTTGGGCGCGCAGATGGGGCAGGTGAACGGCTGGGAACGCCCGAATTACTACGGGCCGGTGGATGCGCCCAAGGGCTTTGACCACGACGGCCGCAGCTTCCGCCGGGGAGCCTGGTGGCCCTATGCGGTGCAAGAGGCGCAGGCGGTGCGCAGCACCTGCGGCATCATCGACGCCTCGGCCTTCACCAAGCATCTGCTGCGCGGCCCCGGCGCCACGGCCTTTTTGGACCATTTCACCTGCAACAAGCTGCCCAATGTGGGCCGCATCAACCTGACCTATGCGCTGACCGATGCCGGCACCACGCGCACCGAATACACCATCGTGCGGCTGGCCGAGAATGAATATTACCTGATTTCCGCCGGGGCCTGGACGGCCTATGACGCGGATTTCCTGCAAAAATCGGCGCAGGATTTCATGGCGGCGGGCGGCGGCTGGATTGATATTCACGATGTCACCACGCAATGGGGCGTTTTTGCCCTGGCCGGCCCCACTTCGCGGGCGCTGCTGAACGAGATCGTGAAGGATGCCAGCCCCGAGACGGTGCTTTCCAACAAACGCTTCCCCTGGCTGAGCTACCGCGCCATCGAACTGGGCATGTGCCCGGTGCGGGCGGTGCGCGTGGCCTATACCGGCGAATTGGGCTGGGAGTTGCACTACCCCATCGAATTTGGCCGCTACCTGTGGGATATGATCTGGTCAGTGGGCGAAAAGCACGGGCTGAAGCCGGTGGGCGCGCGGGCGCAAAACTGGCTGCGGCAGGAGAAAAGCTACCGCGCCTTTGGCAACGAGTTGGGCCGCGATGCGACGCCGATGGAGGCCGGGCTTGAGCGCTTTGTCGATCTGTCCAAGGACTTCCGCGGCAAGCAGGCGATGCTCGACACCGGCATTCGTGCCAAATGCGTGACGCTGCTGATCGACGGACCGGAGGATAGCGACCCCTGGGGCAAGGAGGCGCTCATCGCCAATGGCGAAAAGGTGGGGCGTCTCACCTCGGGCGGCTGGTCGGTGGCCTTTGGCAAGCAGATCGGGATGGGCTATGTGCGCCCCGATCTGGCCGCGCCGGGCACGAAGCTGAAGGTGAAGATTCAGCTGAAGGAATGGGATGCGGTGGTGACCGAGGACAGCCCGCATGACCCGGCCAACGCCCGAATTCGCATCGACGGCTGAGGCAAGGGATCGGGCGCGGCGCTGGGCACCCCGCCTCGCGCCGCGTGCCATTTGAGCCAGCGGTTCACCTCGGCGCGGCGCAGCACGCGGCGGGCGGCGGGATAGGCGGCCTCGCCCCGGCCGAGCGCGGGAAAGGCCGCCAGAAGCCCCGCCGCCTGTGGCCCGCGCAGCTGATACGGGCCGGGCAAGAGGCTTTCGCAGGGGCTGCCCTGCGCAAACAGGATTTCGTGACGCGCCAGCGCCAGATGATGATATCGCGCGGTTCCCCCGCTCAGCTTGCGCACGCCGGGCAGGCCGCAAAGATGCGCCGCCCGCACCAGCACTCCGGCGGGGCCAAACAAGGCAGCGGTTGCGGCATCCTGAACGAACAGGCAGTGCTGGCGTGACAGCCGCAGCGGCGCCGGCAGGCCCAGAAAGCCCGCAGCCAGTTCCAGCGGCGCAAGGCGGCCAAAGGCGGGCACCTGCCGCGCCCCCACCCAGACCAGCGGCTGTGCGCCGTGATCGCGGGTCTCGACCAGGGCGCCGACCCGCAGGCTTTCAACCGGGCGCGGCCCGGATGGGGTGTCGATCATCGTGCCCGCCAGAAAACACACGATATTGGCGTTAACCGTCATGTCATCGATATAGCCTTCGGCGGTGTTCACCCCCGAGCGCCCCGCCACCACGAAATCCCATCCGCTCTGGTCGGTGCTGGCCCAGGCATCGGCGGGGATGGTCGCGGTGAGGCTGCGCCCGGCATAGCTGACGCTGACCGTGCCACCCGCATCGACCGAAACGGAAAAGCTTTGCGGGGTAAAGCTTTCCATGCCGGTGACGGTGATCGCGTTGATCTGCACCCCGTTCCACAGGATCGAGATGGAATCGTGATAGGGCGAGATCGAAACCGCCAGCCCCTCGGTCAGCCCATATTCGGCCGCCGCACCAAGGCTTGTGGGGTCGCCCAGGCTGAAGGAAATGCCATCGGTATACTGGTTGTCCACCCCGCCGGTATCGCCGATGAAATCGACGGTGCCGGAAAAGGTGAAATCGGTCACCCGGTTGCCGGTTTCCAGATCGGCATTGAGTTGCAGCGAGCCAGCGGAATTCACCACGCCGGAGCTGGAAAATATCCATTCGGCATTGCTGTCGCCGTCATAGGCGCTGTCGGCCACCCCGGCCGAGCCGGTGTTGGTGGCGGTGGCCCCGTGCAGCCGATCGGCGGGGTCGTCGAAGCTGTTGGAATAGGTAAAGGTCTTCATCGCGGGCGGGCCAGAGGGTTACCCGCTGGTTGTCGCAGATAACTCTTAACTTGCGGTAATCTAGGGCTGGCTGCGACGGGCAAGCCAGCCCTGCCAGCCTTCGGAGGTGCCGGCAAAGGCGTTGAGGTCCACCACGCCGCCAACGCCGGGCACGACGCCGGTGCCGGTATATTGCCAGAAACTCCAGGCTTCGCCGGGGTAGCGCTCGGCGGGGTGGGCGGTGACCGCGCGCAGCCAGAACTCGACCCCCGCCATCTGGCCCAGATCATTGTCTTCGTAGAATTTCGGGTCGGTATAGACCACGGGCCGGGTGCCGAAATGCGCCTCGATCGCGGCGAGGAAGATGCGCATTTCGGCGCGCACCGTGGCGGCGGGGGGGCGCAACTGGCAGCTGGGCGAGGTGTGGTTCCATTCGATGTCGAGCACCGGCGGAAGGTCGCCGGTATGGCGGGGCACATTGGCGATGAACCATTGCGCCTGCTCGGCGGCGGGGCGGCAGAAGTAATAGAAATGATAGGCCCCCACCGGCACGCCGGCGGCCCGCGCCGGCCCAGCATTGGCGCCAAAGCCGGGGTCAACGCGGTCGCCGCCCTCGGTGGCCTTGAGCCAGGCAAAGGAAATGCCCGCCGCCCGCGCCTGCGGCCAGTCGATCTTGCCCTGATAGCGCGCGGCATCAAGCCCATGCACCGCGTAGCTGGCCGGAGTCCGCCCGGCCCAGGGGTGCGGGTCGGTATCGCCAAAACGGGCGGGCAGGCCGGGGGCGGGGTGATCGGCGACCGCAAGCGTTCCGGGGGCCATGAGTTGCCCCCGCACCGGGCCCGAGGACTGACCGCAGCCCCAAAGCGCGGCGCAAACTGCCGTCAGCGTGAGAACGGTAAAGG
The DNA here is from genome assembly GCA_964590825.1 of uncultured Rhodobacter sp. Classification (GTDB taxonomy): domain Bacteria; phylum Pseudomonadota; class Alphaproteobacteria; order Rhodobacterales; family Rhodobacteraceae; genus Rhodobacter. The sequence continues at coordinate 3,534 of CAZPWV010000123.1, forward strand.
ATCGCATGGGGTGCCCTTTTCTGCCTGCGCCTGCGCCGACGCATCTGACCAGAGGGTGACGCAAAAGCCCCCGGCTGTCACGCGGCAGCCGAGGGCGTGAGCGGATTTGCGTTTGATCCCGGCGTGGCGGCGGCGTTAGCGGCGGGGGCCGAAATCGTCGAGGCTCAGCACCCCGTCGCCCGAGAAGTCGCGCATGGCGAACCAGGCGTCGGTGCCGGCCACGAATTCCTCTTGCGTCACCAGCTTGTCGCCATTGGCGTCAAAGGCCAGCATCCCCTCCTGTGCCGACTGGAAGAAGCCGGAACCCTGCATTCCCTGGCCCGGATTTTGGCCCTGCGCCTGACCCATGCCCTTGCCCGGCCCCATGCCTTTGCCGGACCCCATGCCCTGACGCGGCTGCATTCCTTCGGGCATGTTGTGCCCCGGCCCCATGCCGGCCTCTTGCTCCATCAGTTTGTGTTCGTCGATACCGGCCAGCTCATCGGCAGAAAAGCTGCCGTTGCTGTCGGTGTCGAACATGTAGAAAATATCGCCGCGATGGGCCCGCGCCTCGTCGAGCGTGACCTTGCCATCGCTGTCGAGATCCCATTGCAGCAGGAACTGGTCACCCGGCACGACCGGATCGGTCTGCGCAAGCGCGGGGCTGAGGCCGAGCATCAGGGCCAAGGCTGCGGTAAGCGTGAGGGGGCGTTTCATCTGGCATTCCTTTCGTCGCTGGATTGCCAATGAAACGGATCAGCCCGCAACTTCCGCCGCGGGCTGACGAAAGCGTGATCTCAGCCCTGCGCCGGGGCGGCCAGTTCGTCCCAGCAGGCGAGCGCATGGGCGGCATACATCATGCCAGGGCCACCGCCCATCTGAATGGCGACGGCGCAGATATCGGCCAGTTCCTCGCGGCTGCCGCCGGCCTTCATCAGCGCGTTGACATGAAAGTTCACGCAGGGCTCGCAGCGGATCGAGATGGCCATGGCGATGGCCAGCCATTCCTTTTGCTTTTTCTCAAGCACCCCGCCTTCGACCACGGCCTTTTCCATCGCGCCGAAGCCGCGCATGGCCTCGGGGATGGCCTTGCTCATGGCGCGCAATTCGCCGCGCATACCGTCCATTTTCTCTTTGTAGCTCATGATGCTCTCCTTTTGGCCGTCATATATTCGTGCCTTGGAATGTCAACCGAAACGCTTGGGCGAAACTGCCGCAAGCGTGGCCGGGTCCAGCGCCGGGGGGGCACCGGACAGAAGATCGACCACCAGCGCCGCTGCGGCGGGGGCGCTTTGAAAGCCGTAGCCGCCCTGACCCGCCAGCCAGAAAAAACCCGGCGCATCGGGGGCAAAGCCGATCACCGGAACGCGGTCGGGGGCAAAGGTGCGCAGCCCCGCCCAACTGGCCAGAAGCCGGGTGACGGGGGTGGTGACGGCGGCCTCAAACCGGGCCAGACCCTCGGCCAGAACCATGTCATCGGTATAGGCGTCATGGGGCGGCACCGGGTCTTCCTCGGCGGGGGAAACGATCAGCGCCCCGGCGTCGGGTTTCATATACCAGTCCTCGGCGCCGCCGATGACCATGGGCCAGGCCCGGACATCCATGCCCGCAGGCGCCGGAATGCGTGCCATCGAGCGACGCAGGGGGGTGAACCCGAGGGGTGTCACCCCGGCCAGGGCGGCGATGGCATCGACCCAGGCGCCCGCGGCATTGATGAGGATGGGGGCGGTGAAGCTGTCGCCCGCGGCTTCGACATGCCAGACCTGCCCGCTGCGGCGAATCCCCGTGACGCGGGCACGGGTGCGGAGATCTGCCCCCGCCGCACGGGCCTTGCGGGCGTAGCCTTGCAAGAGCGCATCAGTGTCGATGTCCCAGGCGTGGCGGGCATAGGCGGCGAAGGAAATGGTTTCAGGGTTGAGGATGGGGAAGAGCCGGAGCGCCTCGTTCAGGCTGAGCTCCTCAAGTTCGAAGTCTTTGACATGACGCAGGAATCTTTCCCGATGCGCGGACCCGTCAAGGCACATGAAGCCACGATCACAGAGCAGCCCCGAGCCGTGGTAATAATCGCCCGAGGCGAGCGAAAGCGCCACCACGGCGGGGAGCCCATAGCGCGGCTCGTAAAGCGCAGCCGAGCGCGAAGAGGCGTGATGGGCAAGGCTTTCCTCGGCCTCGAAGAGCCGCACCCGGCCCAGAGGCGCCAAAGCCGCCGCCGCCGAAAGCCCCGCCACACCGCCGCCGATGATGAGAAAATCGCTGTTCATGCGGGCAGGTTAGAGGGGAGCGACGGGGAAGGAAAGAGCGTTGACGCGCCGCCGCGCAGGGCGCAGCCTGACGGCAGGAAAAGGAGAAATGCGATGAAACCTGGATTTGCCCTCGGGGTGTTCTTGCTGCTGGCGGGCTGTGGCGGGGTGCCGCTGGTGCCGTTTATCAGACATTCGCGGCTGAATTAGTTTCCTTCATAATTTGACAGTGAATTTGTGGTTGACTACAGTCAACGCAAAGGAGCCTGTCATGGATGCGCTCAAACACCCCCCCGCCACGCCCTTTGCGGCGCCCCCCGCCTCCGATGTGCTTGCGGTCTTGAGCAAGGCTGCGCTGCGGGCGGCGGATATCTTGCGCCTCACCCCGCGGGACATGGCCGGGATTTTGGGCATTTCCACCGCCACGATTTCGGGGATGCGCAAACATGGGCGGCCCTTGCCGGGTGACCCGAAGGGGCTGGAACTGGCCAAGCTGCTGATCCGGGTTTTCCGCGCGCTGGATGCCATCACCGGCGGCGATGACAGTGTTTCCGCCGCCTGGTTGCGTAATGAAAACAAGGCTTTGGGAGGGGTTCCGCTGGAGCGGATGAAAACCATCACCGGGCTGGTGGATGTGCTGGCCTATCTCGATCAGCGCCGTGCCCCGCTTTGATCTGCGGCCCCGTGCGGGCAAGCTCTGGCGTTTTGCCGAGGCGCAGCACCGGGTTTCCACCATGCGGCTGCTGGACACGCTCGATGAGCAGCGCCTGCTGGAAGACCTGCTTGACGAGACAAAACCCCCGGTGCCGGGGGAGTGCACGCATCTGCATTACTTGCTGTTTACCCCCTTTCGCTATGCGGCCCGCCATGCCACGCGGTTTCGGGCGGCGGGTGAGCGGCGCGGGGTGTTTTACGCCGCCGAGCGGATCGAAACGGCGGCGGCGGAAATGGCCTTTTACCGGCTGCTGTTCTACCTCGAAAGCCCAGCCACCGCGCCGCCGCAGGGCACGGCGGAATTCACCGCGTTTTCGGTGCGCTACCGGGCCGATGTGCTGGATCTGACGACCCCGGACTGGCAGGCCGAACCCGCTGTGCGCGACCGGGTGAATTATGCACGCTGTCATGAACTGGCCGAGGCGGCGCGGCAGGCGGGGGCGGGGGGCATTCGCTACCCGTCGGTTCGGGATGCAAGGCGGGGGGTGAATGTGGCGCTGCTGAGCTGCGCGACTT
>CAZPWV010000124.1:0-2691 GCA_964590825.1 uncultured Rhodobacter sp.
GCCGCGAGGTGGATACGCTCGATGGCCAGCAGTTTTTAGCGGTGAACGGGGTGCAGACGCTCTCCGCCGCCACCGCCTGCGCCGCCTATCACGTCGAGGCTTTGGCCGAGGCGGGCGTGCAATCGCTGAGGATCAGCCCGCAATCTGTTGAATTCATGCAACTTTGCGAGGCATGGGCGGCACGGCTGGAAAACCGGCTGAGCGCCGAAGATCTGGTGGCACAGCTTTTGCCCCAGGCCCCCGGAGGCCGCTTTGCCGACGGCTATTTCACCGGCCCCTCGGGCGCCGACTGGGCGCATCCGCAGCCGCGTTGAGCCGGCCCGGCGCGGCGCGGGCGCAATGGCGTGGCCCTTGCCCGGCCCTTTTCCGCAATAATCGCTCACGGCGCCGATCCGGGCGTGTGATCTGAATCAGAGCCGGCACGGGCGGGATCGTTTAAGGCTCAACCACTCAGCCAGCAATGGCCAGCGGAGGGTTACATGAGCACGCGGCTTCGGGATTTCACGCCATCGGTCGATCTGAACCAATCGCGCGGGACGGGGCCGGTGCGGCAGGCCCACCCGGCCTATGTGACGCTCACCCCGCCCTGTCAGGCCGCCTGCCCGGCGGGCGAGGATATCCGCGGCTGGCTTTCGCTGGCGCAGGCGGGGCGCTACCGCGAGGCCTGGGAGGTGCTGGTGGCGGAAAACCCGATGCCCGCCGTGCACGGGCGCGTGTGCTATCACCCCTGCGAGGGCGGCTGCAACCGCGGCGCGGTGGATGCCTCGGTCTCGATTCACGCCGTCGAGCGGTTTTTGGGCGATATGGCCACGCGCGAGGGCTGGGCTTTTGCCGCCATTCGCCCGCCCTCGGGGCGGCGGGTGCTGGTGGTGGGCGCGGGTCCGGCGGGGCTTTCGGCAGCCTATCATCTGGCGCGGCTCGGCCATGAGGTGGAGATCCGCGAGGCCGGGCCGGTGGCCGGCGGCATGATGCATTTCGGCATTCCCGCCTATCGGATGCCGCGCGCCGAACTCGCCGCCGATATCGCCCGCATCGCGGCCTTGGGCGTCAAGATCACCCTCAACCACAAGGTCACCGACCTGATGGCGGAAAAGGAACAGGGCGGGTTTGACGCGGTTTTTCTGGCCATTGGCGCGGGGCTGGGCAAGCGGGTGGAAATTCCTGCGCGCGATGCGGCACGGGTGCTCGATGCGGTCAACCTGCTGCATGACACCTCGGCCGAGGCGCCGCCGATGCTGGGGCGGCGCGTGGTGGTTTATGGCGGCGGCAACACCGCGATGGATGCCGCCCGCACTGCCAAGCGGCTGGGCGCCTCTGAGACCATCATCGTCTACCGGCGCGACCGCGAGCACATGCCCGCCCACAGTTTCGAGGCCGACGAGGCGCTGGAGGAAGGCGTCAAGATCCGCTGGCTGACGACGATCAAGGAAATCTCCGGCTCCGATCTGACGATCGAGCGCATGGCGCTGGATGCGCAGGGCAAACCCCAGCCCACCGGCGAGTTCGAGACGCTTTCGGCCGATGCGGTGGTTCTGGCGCTGGGTCAGCAAAGCGACAGCGGCTTTCTGGGCGCGGTGGAGGGGGTGCAATTCACCCCCGACGGCGCGGTGATCGTCGATGGCGCGATGATGACCGGGGCGCGGGGCATCTTTGCCGGCGGCGACATGGTGCCCAGCCAGCAATCGGTCACCATCTCCACCGGCCACGGCAAACGCGCCGCGCGCCACATCGATGCCTGGCTGGCGGGCGGGGTGTACACGCCGCCCGAGCCCGCGCCGGTGGTGGGGTTTGAAAAGCTGCACCTGCCGGTTTACTCCGATGCCGACCAGCGCGCACAGGCGCGGTTGACCGAAGAAACCCGGATGGGCGGCTTTCAGGAAATCATCGCCGGGCTGAGCGCGAAAGAGGCCCGCTACGAGGCCGCGCGCTGCTATTCCTGCGGGGCGTGCTACGAATGCGACAACTGCTTTGCCGCCTGCCCCGAACAGGCGATTGTCAAGCTTGGCCCCGGCAAGGGCTACCGGATCGATCTGGACAAATGCACCGGCTGTTCAAGCTGCTTTGAGCAATGCCCCTGCCATGCCCTTGAAATGATTGCCGAGGAGAGCGCCGATGCGTGACACCGCCCCGAGCCAGACCCCCGAAAGCCAAATTCCCGAACAGGCGGTGATGGATGGCAACACCGCCGTTGCCCATATTGCCTATCGGGTCAACGAGGTTTGCGGCATCTACCCGATCACCCCTTCCTCCACCATGGCGGAACTGGCCGACGAATGGGCCTCGCGCGGGTTGCGCAATATCTGGGGCAATGTGCCGGTGATTCAGGAGATGCAATCCGAGGGCGGCGCGGCGGGGGCGGTGCATGGCGCGTTGCAGGCCGGCGCGCTGACCACCACCTTCACCGCCTCGCAAGGGCTCATGCTGATGATCCCCAACATGTTCAAGATTGCGGGTGAACTTACGCCCACGGTCTTTCATGTGGCGGCGCGTGCCTTGGCCACCCATGCGCTATCGATCTTTGGCGATCATTCCGATGTGATGGCGGTGCGCGGTTCGGGCTTTGCCATGCTGGCGGCGAACTCGGTGCAGGAGGCCCATGACATGGCGCTGATTGCCCATGCCGCCACGCTGCGCGCCCGCGTGCCTTTTGTGCATTTCTTTGACGGCTTCCGCACCAGCCACGAGGTGAAC
>CAZPWV010000124.1:2701-6980 GCA_964590825.1 uncultured Rhodobacter sp.
ATGCGCAGATCCGCGCGATGATTGATGACGATCTGGTGCGGGCGCATCGGGCAAGGGCGCTGTCGCCCGAAAACCCGGTGGTGCGCGGCACGGCGCAAAACCCCGATGTGTTCTTTCAGGGGCGCGAGGCCGCCAACCCCTGGCACGCCGCCGTGCCCGGCATCGTGGCGGAAGAAATGGAGCGGCTCGCCGCCCTCACCGGCCGGCGCTACGGGCTGTGCGACTATTTCGGCCACCCGCAGGCCGAGCGGGTGATTGTGGTCATGGGCTCGGGCGCCGAAGTGGTGGCCGAGGCGATGGAGGCGCTGAATGCCGGGGGCGAGAAACTTGGCCTTCTGGTGGTGCGGCTCTACCGCCCCTTCCCGACCCAGGCCTTCCTGAGCGCGCTGCCCGCCTCTTGCACCCGGCTGGCCGTGCTGGACCGCTGCAAGGAACCGGGCGCCCCCGCCGAGCCGCTTTATCTTGATGTGGTGGCAACGCTGGCCGAGGCGCTGGCCACCGGCACCCGCGCCGCCATGCCGCGCGTCATTGGTGGGCGCTACGGGCTGTCGTCAAAGGATTTCGACCCCGCGCAGGTCAAGGCGATCTATGACAACCTTGCCAGCGAGGCGCCCAAACAGGGCTTCACCGTCGGCATCACCGATGACGTCAGCTTTACCTCGCTTGCGCCTGAGGAAAACTTCGTCACCGAACCCGATGATGTGGTGCGGGCGGTCTTCTTCGGCCTTGGCGCCGATGGCACGGTGGGCGCCAACAAGAACTCGGTGAAGATCCTCGCCGAAGAGGCCGGGCTTTTCGCGCAGGGCTATTTTGTCTATGACAGCCACAAGTCGGGCGCGCAGACCGTGTCGCATCTGCGCTTTGGCCCGCGCCCGATCCGCGCCCCCTACCTGATCCATTCGGCCAATTTCCTGGCCTGTCACCAGTTCCATTTCATGAGCAAGATCAACGTTTTGCGCGTGGCGGCACCGGGGGCGACGTTTCTGCTCAATTCGCCCTTCGGCGCCGACAAGGTCTGGGACCGGCTGCCGCGCTCGGCGCAGAAGATCATCATCGAGCGGGGGCTGAAATTCTACGTCATCGACGCCAACCGCGCCGCGCGTGAGGTGGGGCTGGGCCGGCGCACCAACACGATCTTGCAGACCTGCTTCTTTGCGCTCTCAAACGTGCTGCCGCGCGAGGCGGCGATCGAGCAGATCAAATCCTCGATCAAGAAAACCTATGCCCGCAAGGGCAAGCGGGTGATCGAGCAGAACTGGGCCGCCGTCGATGGCGCGCTGGAACGGCTGCACGAGGTCACCGTGCCCGCCACGGTGACGAGCCCCTTCGAGCGCCCCCCCGCCGTGCCCGCCACCGCCCCCGAATTCGTCCGCCGCGTCACCGCGCCGATGATGGAAGACGAGGGCGACGCGATCCCGGTCAGCCTTTTGCCTGCGGACGGCACCTTCCCCACCGGCACCGCCGCCTGGGAAAAGCGCAATGTGGCCGACGAGGTGCCGCTTTGGCGGCCCGACATGTGCATTCAATGCGGCCAGTGTTCCTTCGTGTGCCCGCATTCGGTGATCCGCGCGAAATACTTTGACGAAGACCTGCTTGAAGGCGCCCCCGAAGGGTTCAAATCGGCCCCGGTCAATGCGCGCGGCTACCCCGGCGCGCGGTTCAGTCTGCAATTTTATGTCGAAGACTGCACCGGCTGCGGGCTTTGCATCGAGGCCTGCCCGGCGCAAAGCCCCACCGAGCCCGGCGTGAAGGCGATCAACCTGACGGAAAAGGAACCGCTGCTCGCATCCGCCCGCGCCGAGACCGCGTTTTTCGAACATCTGCCGGTCAATGACCGTTCGCGCGTCGATTTTGCCAATGTGCGCGGCGTGCAGTTTCTTGAGCCGCTCTTTGAATTCTCGGGCGCCTGCGGCGGCTGCGGCGAGACGCCCTATGTCAAGCTTCTTTCCCAGCTTTTTGGCGACCGGCTGATGATTGCCAATGCCACCGGCTGCTCGTCGATCTATTCGGGCAACCTGCCGGTGACGCCCTGGACAAAAAACACCGAAGGCCGCGGCCCGGCCTGGGCAAACTCGCTGTTTGAGGATAACGCCGAGTTTGGCCTCGGCTTCCGCCTTGCCGCCGACAAGCATCTGGAGATGGCCCGCGATCTGGCGCAGGCGATGGCGCCCTTGGTGGGCGAAGATCTGGTGGCGGCGATCCTCTCTGCCCCGCAGATTGCCGAAAGCGAGATCCGCGCCCAGCGCGAGCGGGTTGGGGCGCTGAAAACCCGGCTGCTGGCGCACCGCGAGGATGCAAACGCCCGGCATTTGCTGAGTGTGGTCGATCATCTCGTGCGTCGCTCGATCTGGATCGTGGGGGGCGATGGCTGGGCCTATGACATCGGCTATGGCGGGCTTGACCATGTTCTGGCCTCTGGCCGCAATGTGAATATTCTGGTGATGGATACCGAGGTCTATTCCAACACCGGCGGCCAGGCCTCCAAGGCCACGCCGCTCGGCGCGATTGCCAAGTTCGCCGCCGCCGGCAAACGCACCGCGCGCAAGGACATGGCGCTGCAGGCGGTGGCTTATGGCAATGTCTATGTGGCGCAGGTGGCGATGGGGGCGAACCCGCAGCAGACGCTGCAGGCCTTCCGCGAGGCCGAGGCTTACGATGGCCCCTCGATCATCCTCGCCTACAGCCATTGCATTGCCCATGGCTTTGACATCCGCAAGGGGCTGAACCAGCAAGACCGCGCCGTTGCCTCTGGCTATTGGCCGCTTCTGCGCTATGATCCGCAACTGCGCGGCTCGGGTCAGGCGCCCTTCCGGCTCGACAGTCCGCGCCCGGTTCTGCCGTTCAAGGACTATGCCTATAATGAGTTGCGCTATTCCGCCCTCGCAGCCATTCGCCCCGAAGAAGCGGCCCAGCTTCTGGACGAGGCGCAGCGGGCGATCCTTGAAAAATATCGCAGCTACGAAGATTTCGCCCGCATGGATGGCGGCCCCGGCCCGTCGCAGGCCATGGGGGCCTCGGGCAAGCTCTGACGGAGGCAGATCATGGACCTGAGCACCCGCTACCTTGGCCTGAGCCTGCAAAGCCCGGTGGTGGCCTCGGCCAGCCCGCTGAATGCGAAATTCGACACGCTGGTGGCGCTGGCGGCCGAAGGCGCCGGGGCGGTGGTGCTGCCCTCGGTCTTCGAGGAACAGTTCTGGCACGAACAGGCCATTCTCGACCGGCTGATCGAGAATGGCGCCGAAAGCTATGGCGAGGCGCTGAGCTATTTCCCCGCACAGGCGGCTTTTGCCTTTGAATCCTCCAACCATATTGCCCTGGTCGAGCGTGCCGCCACGCGGCTGCCGGTTCCGGTCATCGCCTCGCTCAACGGCACCACCGACACCGGCTGGACCGACCTTGCGCATGACTTTGAAGAGGCCGGCGCGGCGGCGATCGAGCTCAATGTCTATCTGCTGCCGACCGATCCCACGCTCAGCGGCGCCGAGGTCGAGACCCGCACGCTCGATGTGGTGCGCGCGGTCTGCGACACGGTGAAAATTCCGGTTTCGGTCAAGATCGGCCCCTATTTTTCCGCCCCCGCCCATATGGCGCGGCAAATCGTGGCGGCGGGGGCCTCGGGGGTGGTGCTGTTCAACCGCTTTTATCAGCCCGAGATCGACCCGGTGGCGCTGAGCGTCACCCCCAGCCTCGAACTGTCACACCGCTACGAAATGCGCCTGCCGCTGTTGTGGGTGGGGGTGCTGGCGGGGCGGCTGGAAGGCTCGATTGCGGCCACCACCGGGGTGGAAAGCGCCGAAGACGTGGTGCGCTACCTGCTGGCGGGGGCGGATGTGGCGATGACCACCTCGGCGCTTCTGCGCCATGGGCCGGCACAGATGGGGCGGCTGGTGCGCGGGCTTGAAGACTGGCTGGCGGCGCGCAGGCTTGCCAGCCCCGACGATCTGCGCGGCCGGCTCAGCCATGCCGCCACCGATGCGCCCGAAGCCTATGAGCGCGCCAATTACATCAAGGTGATGCAGGGCTGGGCGCGCGGTTCGCAGGGGAATTAACCGGGAATAAAGGCATCGGGCGTAAGGATGGTTCCGCGCCATCCTGTGCCCCCACCCTGTGCCCGGAGTCCCCATGTTCTTTCGCCGCCCGACCGTTTCCATTTCCCCCGCCGAAAAAGCCCTGCACGAAGCCGTGGAACAGGCATTGGCGGTCATCTCTTTCGAGATTGATGGCACGATCACCAGTGCCAACAGCCGCTATTGCGCCCTGATGGGCTATGACAGCGGCG
>CAZPWV010000125.1:0-6798 GCA_964590825.1 uncultured Rhodobacter sp.
CCAGCTGAGCTACAGCGGCACGTTTCCATCAGCAGGCCCTACTATGGCCCCGCCCGTATTTCAAGCGCCGCAGTAACCTCTTGGCTTTGCACATCATTCCACAGCGAACCGGCTGCTTGTGAATGACGTGCCCGAGCAGATGGCAAAACCGGCGTGGTGGCGCGCAGTTATCATGCCCTCGCGTCGAAGTGTAGCCCTATTTTTCGTCTTCGGACGCCTCTGACACCTCGGCTTCGATAATCCCGCCATGAGGCTCCGCCGTGGTCGGGGTCGGGCGGCCGACGATCAGCGGCAACATCTCGGCCCCGTTCGGCAAAGGTACGGCCCCCTGCAGGGGTTCGCGCCAGGACAGGGTATCGAAGCCGCCGCAATTGTCGCAGACCGGGGCCCAATTTGCCTGAATATTCTGGCACTTGTCGCAGCACCACTGATGCCCGCGCGGCGCACCGAGGGCGCGGGCCAGCCAACCACGCACCACGGCATCATCGGCGCCTTCGCCACGCTCGATCGCCGCCATCAGCGTCAGCACCCGCGCTGTGGGGTGGGTTTCGGCAAGATCACCCAAGGCGCGCCGTGCCGCCGGAAAGTCTTCTGCGGCAATGTTCAGTTCGGCCCGCAACTGCCTGGTTTCCGCGTGCTCGGGGCGCAGCGACAGCAGTTTTTCAAAGCGCCGCAGGCGCTCGGGGGGGGCCTCGTCGGGGGCGATTGCCGCATAAACGGCGGCAAGACTCGGATGTGGTTGTGCCTCCCAGGCCTTTTGCAAGACCCGTGCCGCATTGCGGGCGCTACCCTTTTCGATATAGGCCTGCGCCGCCATTGCCGCCGCCGGGATCAGGTCGGGCGAGGATTTGTTGGCGGCAATCGCGGCCTCTCGCGCCTCGACCGAGGCCCCTTCGTCCAGCACCGCCTGCGCCTCTTGCAGGGCCAAAACGGCATCGCGGCGCCGATGAATGTCTTTGGGCAACAGGCCCTGGCGAAGCTTGGCGTTCAGCACATCCCGTGCCCCTTTCCAATCGCCCTTTCCGGTTTGCAACTGCAACAGCGTGTCTTGCACCTCCTGGTGCCGCGGGTTTAGCGCATAGGCTTTTTCGGCCAGCTTGAGCGCGGTCCCGGTATCGCCCTCGGCCAGTTTCTGCGCCAGCAGACCCCGCACGCCGACAAACCGGGTGCGTTGATCGGCCAAAAGCCTGCGATAAACCTCGGTGGCCTTTTTCCGGTCACCGGTCATTTCGGCGGCCTGAGCGCTCAGCAGGTTGGTCAGTTCGGGGCGGTGCAGGTAACGCTCGGCCCGCGCCGCCTTGGACAGCGCCAGCCGCCCCTCGCCCGAGGCGACCGCAAGCATTCCCTCGGCCAGCGCCTCGTATCCCTTGCGTTCCCGGTTGCGGTCGAAATAGCGGCTCAACGCGGTTTCATCGCCGTTGAGAAAACGCAACAGCGCCACCACAAGACCGACAAGCTTCAGTGTCAACCAGATCGCCACAAACAGCAGACCGGCCGCAATCACCGCCTGCAACGGGCCAAGCGTGTATTCGGTGCCCAGAGCAATGAGGCGCAGGCCCTCGTCGCGGTCCGCCAGATGCGCCGCACCAAGTGTCAGCCCGGCCACCAGCCCGAGAAAGAGTGCGATTTTAACAAAAGACCAGATCATCGCCCCATCCTCACTTTACCGATTGTGACATTTGTTCAATGGCTTGTGCGGCCGCAAGGCGGCGCTCGGCCAAGGCCGACCAATCTTGCAGCGCAGCCAGCGCATTGGTGGGCAGGGCGGAAATTTCCTGCAGCGCATCGCCAAGACGGCCTTCGTCCACCGCGGCCTGTGCCCGCGACAGGACCGCATCGGGGTCGCTGCCATCGCGTGCGGTAAGCGAGCGCGCCCCGGTCTGCGCCAGCAAGAATGCCCCAAGCCGCTCGCCCAGCCCCTCACCGGCGCTATCCTTGCGCGCGGCGGTCAGGGCGTTGCGGGCGGCATCGGCAAAGCCGGCCTGAAGCTGCGCAAGGCTTGGCAGATCCGCTGCCAGTGCGGCGGGCGGGGTCATTCCGGCGGCACTCAGATCGGCCAGGGCCGGGTCCAGTCCGGTTCCGGCATCGAAGGCGGCCTTGAGCCGGGCGAGGGCAGCCTGCGCCAAGGTCCGACGGGCCGCGGCTTCCGAACTGGCCCGAAGCTGCGCCGCCTGGGTTTCGGCCTCGGCAATCCGCGCCGCGGCCTCGGCGCTGGCGGCGGCAATCTGGCTCTGCGTTTCCGACTGCGCCGAACCCATCTGCGCGACCTGGGCGGCAAGCGCGTCAAGCTGCCCTTGCAGGCCGGACACATCTGCGCCGGGGCCGGCAGCGGCTTCGGGGGCGCGGTTTTCCAGCGCTGTCACCCGTGCGTTCAGCGCCTCGACGGCGGTCTGCGCCCCGGTTGCCGCAGCGCGGGCCTCGTCAATCGCGGCGGGAACGCCCGACAGATCGGGGCCCGCGGGGGCGGCGCTCAGTTGCGCCAGGGCCTGTTTCAGCGCATCGATCTGCGCGGCCTGCCCGGCCAATGCATCGGCTAGCGGCCCCTGTGCCGGATCGACAGGCGGCGCCGCAGGCAACAGTGCCGCACGCCATTCGGCAGGAAGGCGCGGCACGGCAAAAATAACCCCTCCGGCCCCCAGAGCCGCAGCAACCACACCTCCGGCCATAAGCGGAAAAAAGCCGCCCCGACGCCGCGCCGGGGGGGATGCCGGCTCTTGCGCCGGTTTTGGCAGCGTTTCAGGGTCGCGGTTCGATTCGGTGCTTGCTGCGGCCACGGGTTCAGGTTCGGCAAGCGAAACGGGTTCCGTCTCGGAAAAAGCGGGCTCCACGCCTTTGCCCGCATCCGATGCAGCCCTAATGTTTTCAACTATTTCAACTGGTTGAAGGTTTTCGGCCTCGGGCGTTTCGGGTTTGCGCGTTTTCGGTTTCGCCATGGCCAGTTCTCCAATCCGCGCAGCGGGGCGCGCCTTCGCATCAATCCGGTTCAATCTAGTGGGGGCATCCGCGCGGCTCAACCCGCGCTGTTCAGGCCAGCAAGGCGGCGAAGGCCTCCAGCATGCCCTCGGCATCCGGCCGGGGGGCGATCTGGCGGTGGATCGTCGGCATTTCGTCGCAGGCAAGGGCCGCAGCCGGCGAAATGGCGGCCAGTGCCAGCGGCGCCGTTGCCTGCCGTGCCGCCTGCGCCAACAACCGGGCACTGTTGGGGGAAAACGCGGCCACCAGCAGCGGCGCCGTGCCGTTCAGCAACGCCACGGCTTCCGGGCTGGGAGGCTGGGGGTGCTGCGCATAGACCACCAGTTCCCCGGCGTTGCGCCCGGCCTCGGCAAGCCGCGCAGCCAGCGGAAAGGCGCTTTCGTTGCCGCGGGCGTGCAAAAGCGTTCCCCTGGCGGGGGCGGCAAGAATCTGGCGCAACAGGGCGGCGGCGTCTTCGGCCTCGGCGCAAACCTCGAAGCCGGCGGCCCGTGCCGCTGCCGCCGTCAACCCGCCCACGCAAAACGCCCGCCGGCCACGCGGCACAACCGCACCGGCCACCGGCGCAACCGCATGTTGCGAGGTGAAGATCAGCGCGTCGGCCGCCTGCACCGCCGCAGCCTCCGTTACCGCAAGCGGACGGATTGCCATCAGCGGCGCGATTGTCACCGGCCAGTCGGCGCCAAAGCGGTTGGTGAACTGCCGCGCAAAACGCTCGGCCGCCGCTTGCGGGCGGGTCAGCAGCAGACGGGGGCGATTGCGGGCGGTCTGGGTCACGGGCGCTTGGGATTGTGCGATCACTCCCCCGGTGTTACCTGCGATGCAAAGACCCTGCAAGCTGACACCATGACCCGTTCGCTCACCTTTCTTGGCATCGAATCCAGTTGCGACGATACCGCCGCGGCCGTGGTGCGGCTGACGGATGCGGGGGCCGAGGTTCTGGCCTCGGTGGTGGCCGGGCAAACGGCGCTGCATGCGGCCTATGGCGGCGTGGTGCCCGAAATCGCGGCGCGGGCCCATGCGGAAAAGCTCGACACCTGTGTGGAAGAGGCGCTTGCAACCGCCGGTCTGCCGCTCAATGCCTTGGATGGCATTGCGGTAACGGCGGGGCCGGGGCTGATTGGCGGGGTGCTTTCGGGGGTGATGTGCGCCAAGGGGCTGGCGGCGGCCTCGGGTCTGCCGCTGCTCGGGGTGAACCATCTGGCCGGTCACGCGCTGACCCCGCGGCTGACCGACGGGCTGGCCTATCCCTATCTGATGCTGCTGGTTTCGGGCGGGCATTGCCAGTTTCTCATCGTGCGCGGCCCCGAGGATTATTCCCGCATCGGCGGCACCATCGACGATGCGCCGGGCGAGGCGTTCGACAAGGCGGCCAAGCTTCTTGGGCTGCCGCAGCCGGGAGGGCCGGCGGTCGAGGCCGAAGCGGCGCAGGGCGATCCGCGGGCCTTTGCCTTTCCGCGGCCCTTGCTGGACCGGCCCGGCTGCGATCTGTCGTTTTCGGGGCTCAAGACCGCGCTGCTGCGGGCACGAGATGCGGAAATCGCCCGTCATGGCGGGCTGTTCCGGCAGCGGCGACGGGATCTTTGTGCCGCGTTTCAACAGGCGGTGGCCGATGTTCTGACCGAAAAGACCCGCCGCGCCCTGCGGCTCTACCTGGCGGAATCGCCGGCGATGCCCGCGTTTGCCGTGGCCGGGGGGGTGGCGGCGAACGGGGCGGTGCGGGCGGGCCTTCGGGCCGTTTGCGACGGGCTCGGGGTGCGCTTTACCGCGCCGCCGCTGCGGTTTTGCACCGACAATGGGGCGATGATCGCCTATGCCGGGATTGAGCGTTTCGGCCTTGGGCAGCGCGACGGGATGGACCTCGTGGCGCGGCCCCGCTGGCCCTTGGACGAGACCGCACCCGCCATGCTCGGATCGGGAAAAAAGGGGGCAAAGGCATGACGCTTGCGGTGGTCGGGGCGGGGGCTTTCGGAACCGCGCTGGCGGTTTCGCTGGTGCAAAACAGCCCGGTCGTGCTCTGGGCGCGCGATGCGCAACAGGCGGCGGACATGCACCGCACCCGCCAGAATGCGCAGCGTCTTGCCGGTATCGCCCTGCCCGAGGGCATTGCCGTGACCGCGGAAATTGCCGATCTCGGGGCTTGTGACGTGGTGCTTCTGGCCGTGCCGATGCAGCAGATGGCGGGGTTTCTGGCCCGTCACGCCGATGTGCTGAATGGCAAGACGCTGGTGTCCTGCTCGAAGGGGATCGATCTTGCAACCGGGCGCGGGGCCTTGGCACTGATTGCCGCGGCCTGTCCGGAGTCGCCCGCGGCGGTGCTGACGGGGCCAAGTTTTGCCGCCGATATCGCCCGCGGCCTGCCCACGGCGCTGACCCTGGCGATGGCGCAGGATCCGCTGACGCTTCAGGCGCGGCTGTCCACCCCGACGCTGCGGCTTTACCGCACCACCGACACGATTGGCGCCGAACTGGGGGGGGCGCTCAAGAATGTCATCGCCATCGCGGCGGGTGTGGTGATCGGGGCTGGCTTGGGCGATTCGGCACGGGCCGCGCTGATGACGCGCGGTTTTGCCGAGATGAACCGGCTGGCGCTGCGCTTTGGCGCCAAGGCGGAAACGCTGGCCGGGCTGTCCGGGCTGGGAGATCTGGTGTTGACCTGCACCTCGGCGCAGTCCCGCAATTTCCGCTTTGGTCAGGCGCTGGGTGCCGAAGAAAATTTCTCGGCCAATGTGACGGTCGAGGGGGTCGCCACCGCGCAGGCCGTTGCGATGCTGGCCCGAGAACATGCCATCGACATGCCCATCGCGGCAATGATCGCGGCCCTTGCGCAGCGCCGCATCACCGTTTCCGATGCCATCTCGGCGCTTTTGTCGCGCCCGCTCAAGGAGGAATGACCATGCTTTATGCCGTGATCTGCCGCGACAAGCCGGGGGCGCTGCAAACGCGCCTTGATACCCGCGCCGCGCATCTGGCCTATCTTGAGGCGACCGGCATCGTGCGCATGGCGGGGCCGTTTCTCGAGGCCGGGCAGATGTGCGGATCGCTTGTGGTGCTGGAGTGCGAAAGCCTGGCTGCGGCGCAGGACTGGGCCGCCAGCGACCCCTATGCCAAGGCCGGCCTGTTCGACGCCGTGACCGTGACCGAGTGGAAGAAGGTGATCGGCTGATGGCGAAATGGCTGTTCAAATCCGAGCCCGATGTCTGGTCGTGGGATATGCAGGTGGCCAGGGGTGCGGTGGGCGAGGAGTGGCACGGGGTGCGCAACTATCTGGCCCGCAACAACATGCGCGCGATGCAGATTGGCGATCAGGGGTTTTTCTATCATTCGAATGTGGGCAAGGAGATCGTCGGCATCGTCGAGGTCTGTGCCCTGAGCCACCCCGACTCGACCACGGATGATCCGCGGTGGGACTGCGTCGATATTCGGGCGGTGCGGCCCCTGGCGCGGCCGGTGACGTTGGTCGAGGTGAAGCACGACCCGCGCCTGGCGCAGATGTCGCTGGTCACCTGCATGCGGCTTTCGGTGCAGCCGGTGCGTGAGACGGAGTGGGAGATCATCTGCGCTTTGGGCGGTGTCGATCCCTGATCGCCCGGCGGTGCCGATCCCTGATCGGCTTGTTTTGTCGATACCGGCGCGTCGCGCCGAATCGCTTCGGGACACCGCTGCCTAATGGATCCCTGATCGCCCCTAACGCAGCCCCCGGTTTTCGATCCGCACGCGCCAGACCGGGAATTGGGTTCCGCGCGGCCTTGGCAAGGTGCAGATATGCAAAAGCACCCTGTGCCGAAACAACAAGGAGGGCCCCGGCACCCCTACCAGGACCCTCCT
>CAZPWV010000126.1:0-801 GCA_964590825.1 uncultured Rhodobacter sp.
CACTGTCGTTCAATGTGTTCTTTTCCCCTTCCATTTTTTTAGGTTGAGAGATTAATAATGAATGTTGACTGACAATTGCTGATAAAACTCATTTTACACATTAGGTCTTGGTTTGTCAACATGATGGGCGAAAAAATGACACAAACCCTCACGTCCGCCCAAATGCGCGCCATCGAGGCCGCAGCCATCGCCACCGGCCGCACCACCGGACTCGCGCTGATGGAGCGCGCCGGCGCCGCCGTGGTCGAGGCCATCGAAGACATGTGGCCCGAAATGACCGGCCCCGGCGGCTGGGGGCGCTCGGCCGTCATCCTCTGCGGGCCGGGCAACAATGGCGGCGACGGCTTCGTGGTCGCGCGGCTGCTCCATCTCAAGGGCTGGCAGGTGCAGGTGATCTTTTCCGACAGCGCCGAAGGCCTGCCCCCCGATGCAAGGGAAAACTGGCGGCGCTGGACGGAAATCACCAAAGCCCAGCCTTTCGGCCATCCGCGCCAGGCCGAAACGCTGAGCTATTTCGACTTTCTCAGCATGAGCGGAAGCAAAGACGCCCCGGCACCGGGCGGCATCGTCATCGACGCGCTCTTTGGCATCGGCTACCGCCCGCCCCTCAGCGACGCGCGTTGCAAACAAATCGAAGAAATTCATCGGCTTTGGCTCCTCCGTGGCACCACATGGCACGCCGTCGCCCTCGACATTCCCTCGGGCTATGTCGCCGATCTGGCCGCCCAACCCGATGACGCCCCGCCCCCCGAAGACGATCTTGTCGTCACCTTCCATGCCGAAAAACCCGTGCATGGCTTC
>CAZPWV010000126.1:811-4997 GCA_964590825.1 uncultured Rhodobacter sp.
CCTGTGATTCACCCTTTCCTCACCGCCGCGCCGCTATACCCTTCCAAAGTGATCCAAATATCCCCGCCGGAGGCTTCCATGATCCGCCAGATTGCCCTGACCGAGGAGATGCGCACCGCGCTCGCCAAAACCGAGGCGGCGCATAAATACAGCCACGGCCATGCGCTCATCCTGGCCGGTGGTCCGGGCAAGGGCGGCGCCGCGCGGCTGGCCGCCCGCGCCGCGCTCCGGGTCGGCGCCGGTCTGGTGACGCTGGTCGCCCCGCAAGCGGCACTGGCCGAAAACGCCGCCCAGCTCACCGCCGTCATGCTCACCGCCCTGCCCGACGCCTATACCCTGCGCGGCCATCTTGCCGACAGCCGGATCACCGCGCTCTGCCTTGGTCCCGGCCTTGGCCTGGCGCGTGCGCTCGACATGGTGCCCGCCGCCCTTTGGGGCAAACGCCCCACCCTGCTCGACGCCGATGCCCTCACCGCCCATGAAGGCGATCCGTCCGCGCTGTTTCAGGCGCTGCATTCGGCGGTCGTGCTCACCCCCCATCTGGGCGAATTCCGCCGCCTGTTTCCCGACCTCGCCGATCACCTCGAGAGCGGCAACCTCACCCGGATCGAGGCCACGCGCCACGCCGCCGACCGCGCCGGCGCGACGGTCCTGCTCAAAGGCGCGCAAACCTGTATCGCCCATCCCTCGGGCGAAGCCGCCCTGCATTCGTCAATCGGCGCGACGGCCGCCCCCTGGCTGGCCACCGCCGGTTCGGGCGATGTTCTGGCCGGGCTCATCACCGGGCTGATGGCCCGCGGCCTGCCCCCGTTCGAGGCCGCCTGCGCCGGCACCTGGCTGCACGCCGCCGCCGCGCGCTCTTTTGGCCCCGGCCTCATCGCCGAGGATCTGCCCGAAGAATTGCCAAAGGTTTTTCGCGCGCTGTCGCTCTGAGCGCGGCGCAATCGCCACCCGCGCAAGAGAGTATTTTTGCCAAGAAGAAGGCCCATGCCAGATCTGATCTGGTCTGGTCCGGTGGCGCCCGATGCTTCGCAGCCGACGGTTCAGACCCCCACGCGCAGCGGCCGGCACCCCAGCTCGACGCCATCGGCATAGATCACCTCGGCCACGTCGAAATGCAGCGCGAAAAGCCGCGTTCTTACCCCCGAAAGCCGGGTGACGAACTGCCCGTCGATCAGGCGGCTGACCGGGATCAGCGCCTGCGCCTTGCCAAAAAACGCCTGCGCCCGCCAGTCGCGCAGCAGCACCTCGGTGCCCGCCCCCAACACCAGCGCCGCACCCGGACGGTCATGGCCAAGCGCCCCCGGCGCGATCCGCACCAGATTGCTGACCATGGGCAGGGCCGAGATGCCGCGCAGCACCCGCGCCCCCGCGCGCGTGATGATCCGCTCGCCCAGCTCCAGAAATTCCACCGGCAACAGCCCGTCCATCGTGGCGACCCGCGCGCCGAGCGCAAAGCCCGTCAGCCCCGTTCCGGGCGCCGCCGTCAAATGGGAATCGAGTGTAATCGGGTGCGCTGTCGCAGCCGGAGCCTTCGCCCCGCTTGCGCGCCCCATGGCCTGCCTGTCCATCGGGTTATCCTGCTCTGACGCCGCTTTGCGGCTGTTCTTGCTCTGGCCTTTGCGGCTCTGCCTCTGATTCTACGCAGATTTTTTCAAACTGGCGAGCAAAATGCGCCAGCCCGGCAAAGAAACCCTCGCCTGCGGAGCAGTTGACGGGCCAGCCCGCACCGCCGATAAGGGCGCGATGCGGGTGTGGCGAAATTGGTAGACGCACCAGATTTAGGTTCTGGCGCCTTAGGCGTGGGGGTTCGAGTCCCTTCACCCGCACCACAATCCCGGCCGCGGACGGGCGGCCCGGGCACCGGCCATGCACACTGGCTCAGCACACTGGCAGGCGGGGGCATTGACCGCGCGGCCGCAACTGCGATTGCCCTCCTCAGGCGGCCCCCCCGGCGCCGGGCGCCAAAGCCCCCCCGGCCGCCCTTGCCGCCCGCGGCACGCGCCTTTTCGGCCCCGCCTTTTCGCCTTGCCAGCAAGCCCCGCAGCCCCTAGAAGGACGGCTGAAATTTCGCATGACGCGTGCCACCGGGCGCGCTCGAACCAGAGGAAACCCCATGCAGGTCACCCAGACCCTCACCGAAGGCCTCAAGCGCGGCTACACGATCACCATCACCGCCGCCGAGCTTGACGCGAAAGTCACCGAAAAGCTGCTCGAAGCGCAGCCCGAGGTCGAAATCAAGGGCTTCCGCAAGGGCAAGGTTCCCATGGCGATGCTGCGCAAGCAGTTCGGCCCCCGCGTTCTGGGCGACGCCATGCAAGAAGCCGTCGATGGCGCGATGAACGACGTTCTGGCAAGCTCGGGCGACCGTCCGGCGCTGCAGCCGAAAATCGAGATGCAGGGCGGCGAAGGCTGGAAAGAGGGCGATGATGTGATCGTCGCAGTCAGCTACGAAGCCCTGCCCACCATTCCCGCGGTGGACCTCAAGGGCCTCAAGCTGGAGCGTCTGGTGGTCAAGGCCGAGGAGGCCGCCGTCACCGAAGCGCTCGAAAACCTTGCCAAGAACGCGCAAAGCTTCGACGATCGCAAAAAGGGCGCCAAGGCGAAAGACGGCGATCAGGTCGTGATCGACTTCGAAGGCTTCCTGGGCGACGAACCCTTCGAGGGCGGCAAGGGCGAGGCCTATCCGCTCGTGCTCGGCTCGGGCTCGTTCATTCCCGGCTTCGAAGAACAGCTTGTGGGCGCCAAGGCGGGTGACGATGTCACCGTCACCGTGAACTTCCCCGAGGCCTATGGCGCGGCGCATCTGGCGGGCAAGGAAGCTACCTTCAAATGCACCGTCCACGCCGTCAAGGCGCCGAAAGCCGCCGAGATCGACGACGAACTGGCCAGCAAGTTCGGCGCCGCCGATCTGGCCGCGCTCAAGGCGCAGGTCGCCGAGCGTCTGGAAGCCGAATACAAGGGCGCGGCCCGCGCGGTGATGAAGCGCGGCCTGCTCGACGCGCTGGATGCGCAGGTCAAGTTCGACCTGCCGCCCTCGCTGGTCGAGGCCGAGGCGCATCAGATCGCCCACCAGCTCTGGCACGAAGAACACCCCGAGGTGCATGACCATCACCACGGCGCGATCGATCCCACCGACGAGCACAAATCTCTGGCCGAGCGCCGGGTGCGGCTTGGCCTGCTGCTGGCCGAACTGGGCCGCGCCGAAAAGATCGAAGTGACCGATGCCGAGTTCACCCAGGCGGTGCTCAACCAGGCCCGTCAATACCCCGGCCAGGAACGCGCCTTCTTTGAATTCGTTCAGCAAAATGCCCAGATGCAACAGCAACTGCGCGCACCGATCTTCGAAGACAAGGTGATCGATTTCATCGTCGCCGGTGCCGATGTCACCGAAAAGGGCATCTCCAAGGAAGATCTGCAAAAGGCCATCGAGGCGCTCGACGAGCTCTGATCGCCCGCAAACTCACCGAAAGGCCGCCCTTCGGGGCGGCCTTTTGTTTGCGCCGGCGTTCCGGCCGGGCGGTTTGCGACCGGCTTTAGGGCGCGGCGCGGCGCAGCACCCTGGCAATCCGCGCGGCAATCGCCGCCGATCCCATGGGCGAGGGATGGATACGGTCGCTGGCATAAAATCGGGTGTCGCCGCTGGGCACCAGATCGGCCAGCGGCACAAAGACCACCCCCGCATCCGCCGCCGCCATCCGCACCGCGCGACGGTCCATCTCGTCGCCGGTCGCGGCGCATTTGTCCACCGGACTGGCAAACCCGTTCGAGCGCAGATATCCGACATAGACCACCCGCGCGCCCGTCGCCCGCAGCCGCGCCACTTCGGCCGGGATCGCCCCGCGCCGCCCGTCGGCCGAAATCAACCGCTCCACCAGCGCCCCGCAAGGCCCGCAGCCGCAACGCGTCAGCACATCGTTGCCGCCGCCGTTCAGCACCACCCAGTCCCAGGCCCCGGCCACATATTGCGCCGAAATCTTCATCCCCGCCGCCCCGGACAGCGGCAAAGGATACAAAAACCCCGCCCCCAGCACCGCGCGATCGGTGACCGGGGCGTGCAACTCACGCTCCAGCCCCGCGGCCACCGACTGCCCGGTCAGCCCGTTGACCGCCAGCAGCGAGTCGCCCATCACCAGCACCTTCGAGCCCGCCTCGAAACTGCGCGCGTGGCTCGCCACCACTTCGC
>CAZPWV010000126.1:5007-6673 GCA_964590825.1 uncultured Rhodobacter sp.
TGTGGCGCCTCGGTGCAGCCGCAAAGGGCCAGCGCCGCCGCCCATGCCATTCGTTTCAAATTGCCCACCTCGCTACCCGCCCGCCGCTGTTGCAACGCCCCCTCATCGCAAGAAAACATGGAAAAATCATGGCTTTCATCTTGCCCGAAATACCTCGGGGGGGGCCCGGTCACGGGCGGGGGGCAGCGCCCCCCCCTTGCCAGTGCCCCTGCCGCAGTTCCACCACCCGGTGCGGATAGGGAATTTCGATCCCCGCCGCTTTCAGCGCGTTCCAGATCACAAAAAGCACATCGGACACATATTTGTTCGGCCCATCATCCAGCCCGCTGACCCAGAACTCGACAACGAAATCCACCCCGCTTTCACCAAAGCCGCGCAGCTCGCAATCGGGGGGCTGGGGCGCCGACAACACCTTGGGATGCGCCGCCACCGCCGCCTCGACAATCGCCGGCACGCGGTTGATATCGGTCTCGTAGCTGACCGAAAACGCCGCCTCCAGCCGGTTGGCCGAGCCCTGATCGGAGTAGTTCACCACCCGCGTGGTGATGAAATGCTCGTTCGGCACCACGATCCATTTGCCATCAAAGGTCTCGAGGATGATCGAGCGCATCGTCATCTTCACGATCGTGCCCTGTTCGCCACCGTCAAGCGCCACATAATCGCCCACCGTCGCCTGCCCCTCGAGCAGCAAGATGACCCCGGAAACAAAGTTCGAGGCGATTTGTTGCAGGCCCAGCCCGATCCCCACGCCCACCGCGCCGCCAATCACCGCCAGCGTGGTCAGATCGATCCCCATCACATTCATCAGCACCAGAAAGGCAGCCCCGAAAATCGCCACTTCGGCCGCCTTGATCGCCAGTTGCCGCGTTGCCGGGCGCAGCTCGTCCTGCTCCTTCAGATAGGCCTCCGAACGCGCATTCGACCACCGCCCCAGCCAAAAGATGAAACCGCCGAAAGCCGCGAATTTCGCCAGCCACAACAGGCTGAACGACAGATTTCCCAAAGGCAGCGTCAAGGCATCGAGCGTCACCGTCGCCACCGGCATCAGCCCCACCGCATAGACCGCCGCCACCGGCAGGACGATGAACCGGCCATAGGCGCGCAGGAAGGGCTCGGCCAGAACGTCGCGCACAAAGGCCCGCACCGCCAGAAACAGGAACACCCGCTTGCCAAGGGCAACGATTCCGGCGGCGCCAAACCCCTGCCGCAACGCCTCTTCGCCGATCGCGGCAAAGCCCGCCATGGCGAGCGGCAACAGCAGCGGCGTCAGGCTCAGCGCGTGGCGGCAGAGCGGCGCAAGCAGCCCCTGCCCCGCCGCAACCGGGCGCAGCAGCGCCTCCAGCCGTGGCCGCACCAGCCGCGCCAGCATCCGCCCCAGCACCACCGCCAGAACCAGCGCCACCACCTGCCCCCAGGCCGCCGGGGTCAGCGCCCATTGCCGGGCCGCCGCGCCCCAGGCCTCGATCCGCGCCATGTAATCCACCATTCGCCACACCCCCCGGTTGCGCCACTTTGGCCCGCCCCGTGCGCCGCTGCAACCTGCCCTTTGGACAAAGGAAAACCGCGCCCCGAGGGGCGCGGCTCACGGTTGCCTTGCGGGCACCGATTACTCTTCGTCGTTGGCCGCGCCGATTTCGTCGAACAACTCGGCAATCTCGAACTCGGC
>CAZPWV010000127.1:0-6670 GCA_964590825.1 uncultured Rhodobacter sp.
AATAGTTCACGCCCTTGATCTTGAACGGCGTGGCAAGGCAGGCCGAGTTGGTCGAACTCATGCAGCGGGTGACCATGAAGGGGCCCATCCGCTTGGGCGCGCCCTTTTCAATGACGATCTGATGCGCCTCGAAGAAATTCGAGGTCGAAGGCCCGCCAGAGCCCATGATGAGGCCGGTGCGCGGGTTCGAGACATCGCTTTCTTCCAGACCGGAATCTCGGATCGCCTGTTCCATGGCGAGGAAGTTATAGGCCGCGCCGCGCCCCATGAAGCGCAGGTTGCGCTTGTCGATATGGTCTTCGAGCACGATCTGCGGTGCGCCATGCACCTGGCTGCGAAAGCCGTGTTCGGCATAGTCGGGGGCAAAGACGATCCCCGAGCGCCCGACGCGCAGGCTTTCCGTGACCTCTTCGGCCGAGTTGCCAATGGGCGAGATGATGCCCAATCCGGTAATGACGACGCGCCGCATGGGGGCCTCCTGTCTGTCGGGGTCAGCTCTCGGAGAGCGCGACCTTCATGTCTTTCACGATATAGATCACTTCGCCGTCGGCCTCCACAATGCCATCGGCCACGCCCATGGTCAGCCGCCGTGTTTGCAGCGCCTTGGTGAAATCGACCTTGTAGGTCAGCATCTTGCGGTCGGGTCGCACCATGCCGGTGAGCTTCACCTCGCCCACGCCCAGCGCATAGCCGCGCCCCTGCCAGCCGCGCCAGCCAAGGTTGAAGCCGGTCAGTTGCCACAGACCATCGAGGCCCAGGCAGCCCGGCATGATCGGGTTGCCGGGAAAGTGGCAGTCGAAAAACCACAGATCGGGGGTAATGTCGAATTCGGCCACCACATGACCCTTGCCATGCAGGCCGCCATCGCCCGAAATCTCGGTGATGCGGTCCATCATCAGCATCGGCGGCGCCGGCAGTTGTGCATTGCCCGGCCCGAACAATTCGCCCGCCGCGCATTTCAGAAGATCATCCTTGCCGAAGCTTGTCGGATAGAGTGCCATCAGCTTCCTTCCCCCTCAATTCCCCCCTCCTCTAACACTCGCGCCCCGCGGCTTGCAAGGGCTGGCCCCTGTCCACAAAGGCCGCAGGCGCGAAAGCCGGCGAGAAACACGTTGAAACCTGCTGCGACTTCTTCTTATAATAGCAATAGGGAGACATGGGTGTGTGACGATGAAAACGATGGCTCAGGAACGCAGCCAGAGATGGCTGGCCGTGGGCGGGTTGCGCCCGACCCGACAGCGGCTTTCGCTGGCGTCTTTGCTGGTGGGCGACGGGTTGAACCGACACGTCACCGCCGAAGGGCTTTATGCCTCGGCGCTTGAGGCGGGCGAACGCGTCTCGCTGGCCACCGTCTACAACACGCTGCGTGCCTTTTGCGACGCCGGCATCATGCATGAAATCACCGTCGATGCCGGGCGCAGCTATTTCGACACCCGCATGGACGACCATCCGCATTTCTTCTGGGAGGGCGAGAACCGGATTTCCGACGCCCCCAATGAAGAGCTGGAACTGGCCCGCGTGCCCGCCGCCCCCGAAGGCGCCGAGGTGACGCGGGTGGATGTGGTGATCCGCGTGCGGAAGATGTGAGGTCTCGCGCCGAAGCTCTGGGCCGCCTGTCCGCCACAGAGCAAACGACCCCACCAGCAAAAAGGCGCCCCGCAGGGCGCCTTCATTCGTTCGATCCCTCCGAAAGATCACTCTTTCGAGCGTTCCACATAGGAATTGTCTTCGGTGTTGATGACGATCTTGGTGCCCACGCCGATATGCGGCGGCACCATCACGCGGATGCCGCCGGTGCATTGCGCGGGTTTGTAGCTCGAGGAGGCGGTCTGCCCCTTCACCACCGGCTCGGTTTCCTCGACCTCGACCGTCACCTTCTGCGGCAGTTCGATCGAGAGCGCCACGCCTTCATGGGTGAGGATCCACACCCGCAGGCCGTCGCGCAGGTGAACCTTGGCATCACCCACCACGTCTTCGGACACGGCAATCTGGTCGTAGGTTTCCGGGTTCATGAAGTGGAAGCCTTCGCCATCCTCATAGAGAAAATCAAAGGCGGCTTCATCGACATGCGCCTTTTCCACGGTATCCACCGTGCGCCAGCGCTCCGACACTTTCACCCCGTCCGAGATGCGGCGCATCTCGACCTGGGTCACCGAGTTGCCCTTGCCGGGGTGGACGTTTTCCGCCACGATCACCACATGCAGCACGCCGTTCATGTCGATGACGTTGCCCTTGCGGATCGAGGAAGCGATCACTTTTGCCATTGGTGTGGTCCTTGTTGGTCTGTGCAGGCTCTGGCGCCCGGATGGCGAAGCGCCTAAACCATCCCAAGCGCAATTTCCAGAGAAAAGCCCGAAAATGAGCCAAAGCCCGTGGTGGACCCCTTCGCGCCATGCCGACCGCCGCCCTGCCCTGCTGGCGCGGGGGCGTATTCAGGCGGCGCTGCGGCGTTGGCTTGCGGCCGAAGACTTCGTTGAGGTCGATCCCTGCGCGTTGCAGATCAGCCCCGGAAACGAGGCGCATCTGCACGGGTTTCGCACCACGGCCATCGGCAACGACGGGCTTGCGCTGGACATGTATCTGCACACCTCGCCCGAATTCGCGATGAAAAAGCTGCTGGCGGCGGGCGAGATGCGGATTGCCGCCTTTGCCCATGTCTGGCGCAACCGCGAGCGCGGGGCGCTGCATTCGCCCGAGTTCACCATGCTGGAATGGTATCGGGTGGGCGAAGATTACACCGTGCTGATGCACGATTGTGCCGCCATTCTGCGGCTGGCGGCCGAGGCGGCGGGCACGCGGGTGCTGCGTTGCAAAGGCATCGAATGCGACCCTTTTGCCGCGCCGGAACGGCTGTCGCTGGCCGAGGCATTTCAGCGTTTCGCCGCAATCGACCTGCTTGCCAGCTGCGGCTGCGGCGGCATTGCCGATGCAGAAGGCCTGCGCACACAGGCCCGTGCCGCCGGAATTGCGGTCGGCGCAGATGACAGCTGGTCGCTCATGGTGTCGAAAATCCTGGTCGAAAAGATCGAGCCGCATCTGGGCCATGGCCGCGCCACGATACTCGATCGCTATCCGCTGGCCGAAGCCGCGCTGGCCCGCCCGGCCCCCGACGACCCCCGCGTGGCCGAACGGTTCGAGCTTTACGCCTGCGGGGTGGAACTGGCCAATGGCTTTGGCGAATTGACCAATACGGCCGAGCAGCGGGCCCGGTTCATGGCGGAAATGGACGAGAAAGAGCGGATCTACGGCGAGCGCTACCCGCTGGACGAAGATTTTCTGGCCGCCCTTGGCCAGATGCCCGCCGCCTCGGGCATCGCGCTCGGGTTTGACCGGCTCGTCATGCTGGCCACCTCGGCGCCGCGCATCGACGATGTGATCTGGACACCGGTTTCCGATCAGATCGCGTGAGCCAGCAGCACCTTCATCGGCACCAGCCCGAGCGTGCGGCGATGCGTGGCCGCCAGCACCACCCGCGGCGCACAGCCCTCGTCATGGGCCTCGAAAAACCGCGCGGCGCAAAGGCACCAGCGGTCGCCCGGCTTGAGACCGACAAACCCGAGGTCGGGGCGCGGCGTGGACAGGTCGTTGCCGATATAGCTCGACCAGGCGAGGAATTCTTCGGTGACCACCACACAAACCGTGTGGGCGCCGCGATCCTCCCAGGCGGTGTTGCAAGCACCGTCGCGGAAAAATCCGGTCATCGGCGCCAGCGAGCAGGGCTCCAGCACACCGCCCAGCACATTGACCGATGGTTCCATCTCCATGAGCCGCCCCCTTTCAGGGGCCAGCCTGCGCCAGTTGCCGGAACATCGCAAGATTTTCCGCGGTGATGCCCGCGGCGGCAAAGCCCCGGTCGGCGCTGTTGACCGCAATCACCACACGCCGGGCGGGGTTGATATAGATGAACTGCCCATAGATGCCCTGCGCCATGAAATCGTTCCCGTTCAAGGCGTTGTCTTTGGGAACCCACCATTGAAAGCCATAGCCCGCGCCATCGGCGGCCTGGTGGCGGGTCGAGATTTCCACCCAGTCGGCGGGAACGATCTGCTGCCCGTTCCACTGCCCGCGCTGCAAGATCATCTGACCGATCCGGGCATAGTCGCGGGTGCGCAGGTTCAGCCCGCCCAGCACGAACCCCACCCCTTCACCATCGGTCAGCATCACCGGGCTGGCCTCGAGACCCATCGGCGCGATGATCCGCTCGGCCATCAGATCCACCGGGTCGCGCCCGGTCGCGCCGCGAATGACCATGCCCAGCACATGGGTGTCGATCGAGACATAATGCATGTGGCTGCCCGGCTCCGCGGCGCGGGTTTTCAGCGAGGCGGCAAAGCCGTCCATCGACCCGCCCAGCGCCAGAACTCGGCCCATGCGGTTGATATCGCTGTTGAAATCCATGTAGTCTTCGTTGAAGGCGACACCCGAAGACATCGTAAGAACATCGCGGATGGTGGTGCCCTCATAGGCCGAACCCTTCAGGCCGGGGGCATAATCGGTCACCAGCGCGTCCAGACTGGAAATCTTGCCCTCGGCCACCACGGTGCCGAACGTGGCCGAAAGCACCGATTTCGCCATTGACCAGCTGATCCGCAGGTCATCGGGCCCGGTGCCCTGATAATAACCTTCATGTGTGATCTTGCCATCGCGCAGGATCACCAGCGCCGTGACCGCGCGCCGCGCCAGCCAGTCTTGCGCCGTGCCCGGCAGCACCTCGGGCACGCCGGCGGGCAGCTCCGAGACCGGCCCGCTGCCCCGGTCGAGCTGCCGCGACCGGAACAGCCGATCCATATGCGAGAAATTGGCGACAATCCGGCCGTCGTCAAAAAGCGAATTCACCGCGATCAGCCGGGTGATTTCCTCGCGCTTGTAAAGCGCCGCCGCCCCCAGCAGCAGCGCCAGAAGCAATAGCCCCCGCAGCGAAATGCGCAAAACCGACCGCATGATTCCTCCCCTTTTGCCGCGCCCCGGCATGTTTCCGGCCTCCCCGGTTACGGTCCCCCCGGCTTTCGTCCCCCGGCTTTCGTCCAGCCGACTTTCGGCCAGCCGCAACGCCCCGCCCCCAGGGCCGCCCCCCCGCGCGGACAGCGGCGAAACCGACAGCCGCGGCACGGCATCGCCGTGCCTGCGTTGGCGGCCGCCGTCAAGAAACCGCCCTCAGCCGACGGCATCGGCAGGCCGCATCCTTGGGAAAACTGCGGCCCGGCCTCCTCCGGCCGTGACCGGCGTTGCCGCCTAAGCCTTGCCGTCTAAGCCTTGCAGACCCACACAAGCACAGCCCCCCCCCGGCGGGCAAGGGCGGCGGCCATTGTGCCGTTGCGTCATCTGCGTGGCGGCTCGCGCAGGCGCCGGTCGGCGGCGGGTCAGTAAATATAGCGGATCTGGTCCGACCAATAGCGCTCCATCCGGCGCAGCGTGTGGTTCATCTCATCCATCGCGTCGAGGGTAATCACGCCGCGCGCGTCCATCCCCCTGGCGTGGCGTTCGAACAGTTCCGACACCATGTCGCGCAGCGTCACCCCCCGCGGCGTCAGCTTGACCCGCACCGAACGACGGTCGATCTCGCAGCGCTGATGGTGCATATAGCCGGTTTCGACCAGTTTCTTGAGATTGTAGCTGACATTCGAGCCCTGATAGTAACCGCGACTCTTGAGTTCGCCCGCCGTCACCTCGTTTTCGCCGATGTTGAACAGCAACAGCGCCTGCACCGGGTTGATCTCCAGAATGCCGAGCCGCTCGAATTCATCCTTGATTACGTCCAGAAGCAGCCGGTGCAACCGTTCGACCAGCGAAAGACTGTCGAGGTAGCAGGCCATGATGCCGGGCGAGGTTTCCACCTCGGCCCCAGGCGTTTTCACAGGGGTTTGAAAAGTCATTCCATTCTCCGCCAGCCTCGCTACCCATGCGGCCAAACTGGTGGAAAAAACCGAAAATAGAGTTAAGCGTCGTCAAAGAAGCGAAAATCTGTCGCAAATCTTTTTCGGCGCCGCTCAGCCTCTGCCGTGGCGCGCCCGTGCGAAGGCGCCGATTTCCGTCAGCAGATCAACATATTGCGGCGGGCAAGGTTGCTGCCCCGAAACCCAGGGGTAAAGATCCTGATCGTTTTCTTCCAGCAGCGCATCCACAAGATCAAGCCTCGCGCCATCGAACCCCGCCAGCCGCGCATCGGCCCAGGGACCGAGAATCAGGTCCATCTCCTTGGTGCCGCGCCGCCAACTGCGCATCCGCATCCGCTTCAGCCGTGCCTCTGGTGTCTCGTGCATCATGCCCTCCGTTTGCGAAGCTCTGCACCGCTGCCCCCGCCCCGTCAACCCGGCCTGTCATCCCGGCCCGCCAACCCGGCCCCGCCAACCCGGCCCCGTCAAGGTGCGGCTCTCTTGATTGGCGCGCCTGCGCCGCGTAAGGAAAGGCATCCAGCCCAAGGAGCCCCCAATGGCCTTTCTGTCCGATACGCTCGCACGCGTGAAACCCTCGCCCACCATCGCCGTGACCAACAAGGCCCGCGAGCTGAAAGAGGCCGGGCGTGACGTGATTGGCCTGGGCGCGGGTGAACCCGATTTTGACACCCCCGACAACATCAAGGCCGCCGCCATTGCCGCCATCCAGTCGGGCAAGACGAAATACACCGCCGTCGACGGCATCCCCGAGCTGAAGAAGGCGATCTGCGCAAAGT
>CAZPWV010000128.1:0-2616 GCA_964590825.1 uncultured Rhodobacter sp.
GGGGCTGGCCGCCGGTCATCGCCACCGCATCGTTGTAGAGGATCTTGTAGGTGATGTTCACCCCGGCGGCCAGGGCGGCCCTTATGGCCAGACTGCCCGAGTGGTTATAGGTGCCGTCGCCGAGGTTCTGAAACACATGGGCGCGGGTGGAAAACGGCGCCTCGCCCACCCAGTTGGCCCCCTCGCCGCCCATCTGGGTGAAGCCCTGCGTCTCGCGGCCCATCCATTGCACCATGTAATGGCAGCCGATGCCGGCATAGGCGCGGCTGCCTTCGGGTAGCTTGGTCGAGGAATTATGCGGGCAGCCCGAACAGAACCACGGCGTGCGGCTGGCAATTTCGGGGGCGTTGTCGGCGCGGCGCGCCTCGGCCACCCGCGCCATGCCGGCCTGCACGGCTTCGGTGGCGCGGCCTTCTTCAAGCAATATCCCGCCCAGCTTTTCGGCAATCATCATCGGGTCGAGCGCGTAGCGGGTGGGGAACAGCTCTTCGCCCTTGCGGTCATGGTGCCAGCCCAGCACGCGCCGCCCCTTGCGATTGTCAAAGATCGCTTCCTTCACCTGCACTTCGATCAGCTTGCGCTTTTCTTCCACCACCACAATAACCTCGAGCCCCTCGGCCCATTCGGCGAAAGATTTCATGTCCATCGGGAAGGTCTGCGCCACCTTCCAGGTGGTAATGCCCAGCCGCGTGCATTCCTCGGCGGTCAAGCCCAGAAGGCTCATCGCCTGCACCAGGTCGAGCCAGTTCTTGCCGGCGGCCACAAAGCCGATCTTTGCCCCCGCAGCGCCATGCAGGCGCTTGTCGATCCGGTTGGCGCGGGCAAAGCCTTCTGCGGCAAAGCGCTTGAAATCGATCATCCGGGCTTCCTGCGCCACCGGAGTGTCGCCCAGCCGGATGTTCAAACCCCCGTCGGGCAGTTTGAACTCCGGTGTGACCAGTTGCACCCGGAACGGGTCTGCCTCCACCACCGCCGTGGCCTCGACCGTGTCCTTCATCGTCTTGAGGCCAACCCAGACCCCGGCAAAGCGGCTCAGCGCATAGCCGTATAGCCCGAGGTCGAGGATTTCCTGCACCCCGGCGGGGCTCAGCACCGGCATATAGGCATCGACCAAGGCCCAGTCGGACTGGTGCAGCACGGTCGAGCTTTCGCCGGTGTGGTCGTCGCCCATCGCCATCAGCACGCCGCCATGGCGCGAGGTGCCCGCCATATTGGCGTGGCGCATCACATCGCCCGAGCGGTCCACCCCCGGCCCCTTGCCATACCAAAGGCCGAAAACGCCGTCATATTTGCCCTCGCCGCGCAACTCGGCCTGCTGGCTGCCCCAAAGCGCGGTGGCGGCCAGGTCTTCGTTCAGGCCGGGCTGAAAGAGGATATTGGCCGCCGCCAGTTCGCGCCGCGCCTTGGCCATCTGCAGATCCACCGCGCCAAGGGGCGAGCCGCGATAGCCCGTCACATAACCGGCCGTGGCCAGCCCCGCCGCCCGGTCCCGCGCCGCCTGCATCAAGACCAGCCGCACCAGCGCCTGCGTGCCATTGAGCAGCACCGGGGTTTTCGTCAGATCGTAACGGTCGGAAAGCGAAATCTCCTGCCTGCCCATCGAGCCCTCCCTGCCTTCAAGACTGGCCCGATGATAGGTCAAAATTACTGACCCACAAAGACAATTTTCCGGCGCGACGCCCGGTGAAACTTGTTTGTTAACTTAAGCAGATGAATATACAGAAAGAACGCACAGCGGTGATGAGTGAGGCGAAAGTGAGCGGAATGGACTGGGACAAGCTCCGAATCTTCCACGCCGTGGCCGATGCCGGTTCGCTCACCCATGCGGGCGATGCGCTGCACCTGTCACAATCGGCGGTCTCGCGGCAGATTCGCGCGCTGGAGGAATCGCTGGGCACCACGCTTTTTCACCGTCATGCGCGGGGGCTGATTCTCACCGAGCAGGGCGAATTGCTGTTCGAGGCCACCTCGACCATGGCAAAAAAGCTCGATGCCGCCGCCGCGCGCATCCGCGACAGCGAAGAGGAAGTGTTCGGCGAACTCAAGGTGACCACCACCGTCGGGTTCGGCACGCTCTGGCTGGCGCCGCGGCTGGTGAAGCTTTATGACCGCTATCCCGATCTGAACATCGACCTGATGCTTGAGGAACGGGTGCTCGATCTGCCGATGCGCGAGGCCGATGTGGCGATCCGCATGAAGGAACCGGCACAGGCCGACCTGGTGCGCAAGCGCCTGCTCAATATCCGGATGCGCCTTTATGCCACGCCGGAATATCTGGCGCGGGCGGGGCGGCCGGCCCGGCCCGAACAGATGCGCGATCATCGGCTGATCTGTCAGAACCCCTCGACCCCGCAGGTATCGGCGGGGGCGCAACTGACCCACAGCGTGATGGGGCAGGGCGTGCATTCGACGCTGATGGTGAACAATTATTTCGGCGTGTTGCAGGGCGTGCTGAATCATATCGGCATCGGGATCCTGCCCGACTACCTGACCGTCGATTTTCCCAACCTCGAACGCGTCCTGCCCGAGATCGAGTCGGGCGAAGTGCCGGTGTTTCTGGCCTATCCCGAAGAGTTGCGCCAGTCGCGCCGGGTGACCGCCTTCCGCGATTTCGTG
>CAZPWV010000128.1:2626-4117 GCA_964590825.1 uncultured Rhodobacter sp.
TTCGTGCAAGAAGAAATCCTCGCCTATCGTCGCCAGCAAACCGGTGAAGGCCCGCTTGACTGATCTCCCATCGGCACCCGCCACGCGGGGCGCACGAACCATCCAAGCCGCACCCGAGCGGGGGATTTCGGGCAAATCAACCCAGGGTTGCACTGAGGCATTACGGCAACGCATAGCGGCCATGATGCAGTTGCAGCATGATTCTT
Source organism: uncultured Rhodobacter sp. (assembly GCA_964590825.1). Taxonomy (GTDB): domain Bacteria; phylum Pseudomonadota; class Alphaproteobacteria; order Rhodobacterales; family Rhodobacteraceae; genus Rhodobacter. Next base: position 2,833 of record CAZPWV010000128.1, read on the forward strand.
CTTGAACGGTTCGCACTCTGCCCATAAATCGGGCGGCGAAGGCGATGGATCGAGGAAACTCTCATCACCTTCTACCTCCCTGTTGGACTAAGGCCGAGCTTGTCTCGGCCATTTTTTTATCGCCCGCCAGACTGTCTCCCCCGCCTGCACCTCTCGCCCGCGCCCCCGCCTGCCCCCCGGTCTGCGCCGCCCACCGCAGATTGCGCCTTCGCGCCCCCTTTCCCCGCAGGCGCAGTTGCCCTAAAGGAGGCGCAACGCCTGCCGCAGAGGGAAAATCCGATGACCGAGCCGCACATCACCCCCGATCTCATTGCCGCCCACGGCCTCAAGCCCGAGGAATACGCCAATATCCTGCGCATTCTGAACCGCGAGCCCAGCTTTACCGAACTGGGCATCTTCTCGGCGATGTGGAACGAGCATTGCTCTTACAAATCCTCGAAAATCTGGCTGCGCACCCTGCCCACCACCGGCCCGCAGGTGATCTGCGGCCCCGGTGAAAACGCCGGCGTGGTCGATATCGGCGATGGTCAGGCGATCATCTTCAAGATGGAAAGCCACAACCACCCCAGCTACATCGAGCCGCATCAGGGCGCGGCCACCGGCGTGGGCGGCATCTTGCGCGATGTCTTCACCATGGGCGCCCGGCCGATTGCGGCGATGGACAGCCTCAGCTTCGGCCTGCCTGAGCACCCTAAAACGCCGCATCTGGTCAAGGGCGTGGTCGAGGGCGTGGGCAGCTACGGCAACTGCTTTGGCGTGCCCAATGTGGGCGGCGAGGTGCGCTTTCATCGCAGCTACAACGGCAACTGCCTGGTGAATGCCTTTGCCGCGGGCCTGGCCGATACCAACAACATCTTTTACTGCGCCGCCTCGGGCGTGGGGATGCCGGTGGTTTATCTGGGCGCCAAGACCGGCCGCGATGGCGTGGGCGGCGCCACCATGGCCAGCGCCGAATTTGATGACACGATCGAGGAAAAACGCCCCACCGTGCAGGTCGGCGACCCTTTCACCGAGAAATGCCTGATGGAAGCCTGCATGGAGCTGATGCAGACCGATGCCGTGATCTCGATTCAGGATATGGGCGCCGCGGGCCTGACCTGTTCAGCCGTCGAAATGGGCGACAAGGGGGGCCTTGGCATCAAGCTCATCCTCGACGCCGTGCCGCAGCGCGAACGCAACATGACCGCCTATGAAATGATGCTGTCTGAGAGCCAGGAGCGGATGCTCATGGTGCTGCGCCCGGAGAAAGAGGCCGAGGCCCGGGCGATTTTCGAAAAATGGGATC
>CAZPWV010000128.1:4127-6665 GCA_964590825.1 uncultured Rhodobacter sp.
TGCCATTGTCGGCGAAACCATCGCCGAAGACCGCTTTCTCATCGTGCATGGCAATGCGGTGAAAGCCGATATTCCGCTGTCCAAGCTTTCCTCGCAGGCGCCCGAATACGACCGGCCCTGGGTGGAAACGCCCCCCGCCGCGCCGCTGCACACCCTGCCCGCCATCGGCGCCATCGACGCGCTCAAGGCGCTGATCGGCTCGCCCAACTATGCCGCGAAAAACTGGGTCTTCGAGCAATATGACACTCAGGTGATGGGCGACACCGTGCGCCGCCCCGGCATGGGCGCGGGCGTGGTGCGCATTCATGGCACCTCGAAGGCCGTCGCCTTCACCTCCGACGTGACGCCGCGCTATGTGAAGGCCAACCCCTATGAAGGCGGCAAGCAGGCGGTGGCCGAGGCCTATCGCAACCTCTCGGCCGTCGGCGCCCTGCCCTTGGCCACCACCGACAACCTCAACTTCGGCAACCCCGAAAAGCCCGAAATCATGGGGCAATTCGTCGGCGCGATCAAAGGCATCGGTGCGGCCTGCGCGGCGCTCGACTTTCCGATCGTCTCGGGCAATGTCTCGCTTTACAACGAAACCGATGGCACCGGCATTCTGCCCACCCCCACCATCGGCGCCGTGGGCCTGTTGAAATCGCTCGACGATCTGATTTCCGGCCTGCCCGAGGCGGGTGACATCGCCCTTGTCATCGGCACCACCCATGGCCATCTGGGCCAGTCGGCGCTGGCAGCCGAGGCCTTCGGGCTTGAGGCGGGCGATGCCCCCCCGGTCGATCTGGCCGACGAGCGCAAGCACGGCGAATTTCTGCGTGCCCATGGCCGGCTGCTGAAAGCCGCAACCGACCTTGCCGATGGCGGGCTGGCGCTGGCGGCGTTTGAGCTGGCCGAGGCGGCGGGGCTGGGGGTGCAGCTTGACAGCGCCGACATCGGCCAGCTTTTCGGCGAGGATCAGGCCCGCTATCTGGTGGCCTGCGATGCGCCGGGCGCCGATGCGCTTGAGGCCGCTGCCCGCGCCGCCGGTGTGGCCCTTGACCGCGTTGGCACCTTTGGCGGAACTGCGGTGAACCTGGGCGGCGACGCCGCACCGCTGGCCGCGCTTTCCGCACTTTACCGCAGCGCCTTCGCGGCGGCGGTCGAAGGCTGAGGGCGGGCCAGCCATGGCCCGTCTTGCCACCGTCACCCTTTTGCTCGGGGCGCATGAAGCCGGCACCGCGCATCTGCAAAACACGCTGCTTGCGGCGCGCGAGCGTCTGGCCGCCGAAGGGGTGGGGGTCATCGGCCCGCGCGATGTGCGTAAATACCTTTCGGTGGCGCTGCAGCCGCAGGGCCGCAGCCCGACCGAGGCGGTGGCCCTGGCACGGGCGGCGATGCGCTATTTGTGCCCCGAGGCCCGCCACATCGTGGTGATGGAGGAAAACCTTCTGGGAACCACGCAGCGGCCGCAGTTGATGGGCGAAAAGGGCCTGCTTTACCCCTTTGCGATGCGCCGCCTTGCCGAGGCGCTCGATGCCTTTGGCGGGGCGGGGCTACGGCTGGGCCTGGCCATCCGCAACCCCGCCACCTTCCTGCCCGCCTGCTGGTTGGCGCAGCTGGCGCAGGGGCCCTGGCAAAGCTTTCGCGATTACGCGCAGGGAATGCCGCCCGCCGCGCCGCGCTGGGCCGCGCTGACCAACCGGATGCTGCAAGTGACCCCCGCGCTGACCTTTTGGCGCTTCGAAGATTATCCCGCCGCCTTGGCGCCGATCCTCGATTGGGCCACCGGCTTGCACGGCTTTGGCGCCAGTCTTTTGCCCACGGTCGCGCCGCAGCGCCCCGGCCTGAGCCAGCGCGCCGCCAACCACCTGCACGCCAGACTGGCCGCCGAGCCTGCGCGTGACTATCGCCTGCTGTTGCGCCGCCTCCGCTGGAGCGCCCCGCTCAAACCCGGTGGACCCGCCTTCGAGCCCTGGACCGAGGCCGAGCGTGCCCGGTTCGATGCCATTTACGCCGATGACCTGCTGGCCCTTGCCACCACCGCGCAACTGCACCAGATCACGGCGGCGTAAGCCACCGCCCCTTGCCGCGCCCCCCGGTGCAGCCTAGATTGACCAAAATCCAAGGAGAACCCAATGCCGATGGAAGCCCATGACATCGAAGCCTTGATCCGCGCCGGGTTTCCCGATGCGAAGATCACCATCACCGACCTTGCCGGCGACGGCAATCACTGGGGCGCCGAGGTGGTGGACGCCTCGTTCAAGGGCCTGAACCGGGTGCAGCAGCAACGCGCCGTGCTGGCCGCGCTCAAGGGCGCGATGGACGGCCCCGACGCGCCGCTGCACGCGCTGGCGCTGACCACCAAGGCCGAATGAGGGCAAGGCCGTGTGATGATCGCCGAAGGGCTCCGGGCACTTTCAGAATTCAGCTATCTGCTCTGGATCGTGCTTGTAGCCTTCCCCCTTCTTTTCCGTTTCGGCCTCAAAGGGCTGCGCGAACCCAAAACCAAGGACCAGCAAGATGACCGCAATCGACCAGATCAAGGCTGAGATCACCGCC
>CAZPWV010000129.1:0-6634 GCA_964590825.1 uncultured Rhodobacter sp.
GGCAGGGGACGGCGGCGGATCTGCGCACGGTGGAGATCGGCGGCGGGCCGGTGGCGGCGGCGCGGATTGCGGCGGAGCTTCTGGCCAGGGCCTTTACCGTTCCGGGGCGCACATGAGTGCGGTGGCCCCGGACGGGCTGGACTGGCCGGGGCTGCTGCGGGTCGGGCTGCGGGGCCTGGGGTTGAAACCCTGGGAATTCTGGCGGCTGACCCCGGCGGAGCTGGCGTTGATGATGGGCGAAGCTTCGGCCAGCCCGCCGCTGACACGGGCGCGGCTGGAGGAACTGGCGGCGCGGTGGCCAGACCGGCCCGCAGATGCGGGTGTCGTGGCCGAAGACCGGAAAGGATGAGACGATGATCGAAGTGGACGGGCTCGATGCGTTGAGCCGGCAGGCGGCCGATCTGGAAAAAAGCCTCGGCGGCGCCGAGGTGGTGGCGGGCAGCTTCAATGACGAGTTGTCACGGATGCGCGAAAGCCTGACCTATACGGGGCGCGAGGTGAACAGCCTGTCGCTGAACATCGGGCGCAGTCTGAAACGGGCTTTCGATGGGGTGGTGTTTGACGGGATGAAGCTGTCGGACGCGCTCAAACAAGTGGCCGAGAGCCTCTCGCAGACCGCCTATGCGGTGGCGATGAAGCCGGTGCAGGATGCGCTGGGCGGTGCGATTGCAAACGGAATCAACGGCTTGGTGAGCGGAGCTTTTGGTTTTGCCAAGGGTGGCGCGTTCTCGCAAGGGCAGGTGATGCCCTTTGCCAAAGGGGGGGTGGTTTCCACACCGACGACCTTTCCGATGCGCAATGCAACCGGGCTGATGGGCGAGGCGGGGCCGGAGGCGATCATGCCGCTGGCGCGTGGCGCCGATGGGCGGCTGGGGGTGCAGGCCTCGGGCGGGCGCACGATCAATGTGGTGATGAACGTGAGCACGCCGGATGTCTCGGGCTTTGCCCGCAGCCAAAGCCAGCTTGCGGCGCAGATCAACCGGGCTTTGGCGCGCGGCAGCCGCAACGCCTGAGGAGGAAGATATGGCATTTCATGAAATTCGCTTTCCGGCGAACCTGAGTTTCGGGTCCGTGGGCGGGCCGGAGCGGCGCACCGAGATTGTGACGCTGACCAACGGCTTTGAGGAGCGCAACACGCCCTGGGCGCATTCCCGCCGGCACTACGATGCCGGTGTGGGGCTGCGCAGCCTGGACGATGTGGAACGGCTGATTGCGTTTTTCGAGGCGCGCGGCGGACAGTTGCACGGGTTTCGCTGGAAGGACTGGGCGGATTACAAGAGCTGTCCGGCCTCGAAAGCGGTGGATTACGATGACCAGTTGATTGGCATCGGTGACGGTGTGAGCACACAGTTCCAGCTGAAGAAGACCTATTCCTCGGGCGGGGTGGATTATGTGCGCCCGATCACCAAGCCGGTATCGGGCACGGTGAAGCTGGGGCTTCAGGGCGATCACCGCTCGGAAGCGGTGCATTTTATCGTCGATACGGCGACCGGGGTGGTCACCTTTGTCGAGGCGCCGCCAGTGGATGCGCGGGTGACGGCAGGGTTCGAGTTCGACGTGCCGGTGCGTTTTGATACCGACCGGATCGCGGTTTCGGTGCAGTCGTTCCAGGCCGGTGACCTGCCGCAGGTGCCGATTGTGGAGGTGCGGATCTGATGAGTTACCCGGATGAACTGAAGGCGCATCTGGCGAGCGGATGCACCACCGTGGCGCGGGCCTGGGCGATCACGCGCAGCGATGGCCGCGTGCTTGGATTTACCGACCATGATGCCGGGTTGCACTTTGAGGGCATTGCCTTCGAGCCCGACAGCGGCATGACGGCAAAGGCGATTGCGCAGGGCACCGGGCTTTCGGTGGACAATTCGGAAAGCTACGGGGCGCTGAGTTCGGAGGCGATCACCGAAGCCGATATTCTGGCCGGGCGATACGACGGCGCGAAGGTGACGGCCTGGCTGGTGAACTGGGCGGCGGTGGACGAGCGCGCGGTGATATTTTCCGGGCAGATCGGCGAAGTGACGCGCGGCGCGGGGGCGTTTTCGGCGGAGTTGCGCGGCCTGACCGAGGCGTTGGGGCTGGAGCAGGGCCGGATCTATCATCCGCGCTGTGCGGCGGTTCTGGGCGATGGAAAATGCGGTTTTGATCTTGACACAAACGGTTATGCGCTGGAAATCGCGGCTGAAAGTGTCGAGCAATCGCGGATTTTCCGCTTTGCCGAAGCGGCGGGGTTCGAAGATCGCTGGTTCGAGAAGGGGCGGTTTCGTGTGTTGAGCGGAACCGCTGCCGGGCTGATCGGGGTCGTCAAGAATGACCGGCTTGCGGCGGATGGTTCGCGGTTGGTGGAGCTGTGGCAAAGGATCGGTGCGGATGTGGCGCCGGGGGATCTGCTTCGGCTGGAGGCGGGGTGCGACAAACGCGCCGAAACCTGCCGGCTGAAGTTCGACAACTTTCTCAACTTTCGCGGGTTTCCGCATTTGCCCGGTGAGGACTGGATGGTGTCCTACCCGGTGCCAAGCGGCAGCAATGATGGCGGGAGCCTGTTCAAATGAGCCTGCCTGGCGTGGATATTGGCGACAGGGCGGTGGCAATTGCCCGAGGCTGGATTGGCACGCCATACTTGCATCAGGCCTCGGTGCAGGGGGCGGGGACGGATTGTCTGGGGCTGCTGCGCGGAGTTTGGCGGGTCCTTTATGGCTGCGAACCCGAGACCATTCCGCCCTACACGCCCGACTGGTCCGAGCCCTCGCGCGAGGAGCGGCTGTGGCAGGCGGCGCGGCGGCATCTGGAGCCGATCGCGGGGCCGCTCGGCCAGGGGCCGGACCGGCCGGGTGAATTGCTTTTGTTCCGGATGCGCGACGGTGCGGTGGCCAAGCATCTGGGCATTTCTGCCCGGCTCGGGCCCAGCGCCAGTTTCATCCATGCCTACAGCGGCCATGGGGTTGTGGAGAGTCCGCTCTCGCGGCCATGGGTTCGCCGCATCGTGGCACGGTTTCACTTTCCTCAAGGAGCCAGATGAATGGCGACGATATTGCTTTCGGCGGCCGGGGCCGCGATCGGTGGCGGCTTTGGTGGCACGATACTGGGCCTGTCGGGGGCAGTGATCGGGCGCGCCGTCGGGGCCACACTGGGGCGCGCCATCGACCAGCGGCTGATGGGTGCGGGTTCGCAAACGGTGGAGATGGGCCGGGTCGATCGGCTGCGGCTGTCGAGCGCAAGCGAGGGTGAGGCGGTCGGGCGGATCTGGGGGCGGATGCGTGTTGCGGGCCAGGTGGTCTGGGCGACCCGATTTTTCGAAACGAAGTCGGTGCAAAAGAGCGGCAAGGGCACGCCGCGCGCGACGAGCACGAGCTACAGCTATTCGGTGTCGCTGGCGCTGGCGTTGTGTGAAGGCGAGATCTTGCGCGTTGGCCGGGTCTGGGCCGATGGCGTCGAGGTGGACAAGAGCACGCTGAACATGCGGGTCTATTCCGGCAGCGAAGCGCAGGTGCCAGACCCGAAGATCGAGGCCGTGGAGGGTGCGGGGTTGGCCCCGGCCTATCGGGGAATCGCCTATGTGGTGCTGGAAGATCTGGCGCTTGAGCCCTTTGGCAACCGGGTGCCGCAATTCACCTTTGAAGTGATGCGCGCGGCGCAAGGATCCTTGATCGAGGCGGTGCCGGATCTGACGCATGGGGTGCAGGCGGTGGCCTTGATCCCCGGCACTGGCGAATATGCGCTGGCGACCACGCCGGTCTATGCGCGGCTGGGCACCGACAGCCGGTTTTATTTTGCCCCGCGTGAGGTGCAAAACCAGAACGCGCCGGGTGGGGCGAGCGATTTTTCGGCCTCTATGCAGATGCTTGACGAAGAGTTGCTGAATTGCGGGGCGGTCTCGCTGGTGGTGTCGTGGTTTGGCGATGATCTGCGCTGCGGGCTATGCAGGCTGCAACCCAAGGTGGCCTCGACGCTGCTTGATGGCACCAACATGCCCTGGCTTGTGTCGGGGGTGAACCGGACAGCGGCACAGGAGGTTCCCAAGCTTTCCGGGGCATCGGTTTATGGTGGCACGCCCGCCGATGCGGCGGTGTTCGAGGCGATCACGGCGTTGCGGGAAAGCGGCAAGGCGGTGACATTTTATCCGTTCATCCTGATGGAACAGCTTGCGGGTAACGGATTGGCGGACCCCTGGAGCGATGCGACCGATCAGCCGGCCCTGCCCTGGCGGGGGCGAATTACCCTGTCGGTGGCGCCGGGGCGTGCGGGCAGCCCGGATCAGAGCGATCTGGCCAGTGACGAGGTGGCGGCCTTCTTTGGTGCGGCGCAGCCCTCGGACTTCCGGGCCGGATGAATGGTCGTTGCGCCGGTTCATCCTGCATTACGCCAATCTGTGCAAGGCCGCCGGCGGGGTGGATGCGTTTTGCATCGGCACCGAAATGGTGGCACTGACGCAGATTCGTGGCCTGGCCAACAGCTTTCCGGCGGTGGCGCAGTTGCGGCTGCTTGCCGCCGAGGTGAAGGCGATTTTGGGAAGCGGTTGCAAGGTGGGTTACGCCGCCGACTGGTCGGAATATTTTGGCTATCAACCGGGCACGGGGGAGCGCTTTTTCCACCTTGATCCGCTGTGGGCTGATCCGAACATCGACTTCGTGGGGATCGACAACTACATGCCGCTGTCGGATTGGCGCGAGGGCGAGGCGCATCTGGATGCCGTCTGGGGGTCGATTTACGATCTTCGCTATCTGATGGCGAATATCGAGGGCGGCGAAGGGTATGACTGGTATTATGCCAATCAGGCCCATCGCGAGGCACAAAACCGCACGCCGATTGCCGGAGATGCGCATGGCGAGGACTGGATCTGGCGCTTCAAGGATATCCGATCCTGGTGGGAGAATGCGCATTACGAGCGCGTGGCGGGGCTGCGTGCCGCCTTGCCAACCGATTGGGAGCCGCGTTCGAAGCCGATCTGGTTCACCGAAATGGGGTGCGCCGCGATCGACAAGGGCACGAACGAACCCAACAAGTTTCTGGATCCGAAAAGCTCGGAGTCGAGCCTGCCGCGGTATTCGGACGGGCGTCGGGACGAGTTGATCCAGATGCAGTATCTGCGGGCCATGATCGGTTACTGGACGCAGGAGACCCACAATCCGCTGTCGGACCGTTATGGCGGGCGGATGGTGGATATGGGCCGCGCCCATGTCTGGGCCTGGGATACGCGGCCCTTCCCGCAGTTTCCGCAAAACGAGACGCTTTGGAGTGATGCGGCCAACTATGCTCGTGGGCATTGGATTTCGGGCCGTGCGACAGCGCAGCCTCTGGCCAGCGTCGTGGCGGAGATATGCGAAGCCGCGGGTGTGCGCGATATTGACGTGAGCGGATTGCACGGGGTTGTGCGCGGCTATGTGATGAGCGGCGATCAGACCGGGCGCTCGGGGTTGCAGTCGCTGATGCTGGGCTATGGGTTCGAGGTTCTGGAGCGCGATGGAAAGCTGGTGTTTCGGATGCGCGACGGGCGCATTGACGCGCGGTTGACGGGGGAAAACCTGGCGCTGGGCGAGAATGACATGGCGATCGAGGCGGCACGGGCGGCGGAGGCGGAAGTGGCCGGGCGCGTGCGTCTGGCCTATGTCGAGGCCGATGGCGATTTCGAGATTCGCGCGGTGGAGGCGGTCTTTCCTGATGAGGGCGGGGGGCCGGCGGCGGGCTCGGAACTGCCGATCGCGCTGAGCCGCGCGCAGGCGCAAGGAATTGTCGAGCGCTGGCTGAGCGAAGCACGCGTGGCGCGCGATGGGGCGAAATTCACCTTGCCGCCCTCGCTGAGCCATCTTGGCGTCGGGGATGTGGTCGAGCTTGATTTGCCCGAAGGCGCGCGGCGCTACCGTATCGACCGGGTCGAGCAGGCCGGGGCCCTGGCGATTGAGGCGGTACGGGTTGAGCCCGGTGTCTATGTTGCTTCAGACGAGGCCGAAGACGCAAGCACCGCGAAGCCCTTTGCCGCGCCGGTGCCGGTGAGTTCGGTATTTCTGGATTTGCCGTTGATGACCGGAGCCGAGGACCCCTATGCGCCGCATCTGGCGGTTACCGCGACGCCGTGGCCGGGAACGGTGGCGGTCTATTCCTCGGATGCGGATGCGGGCTATGCGCTGAACAGCACTTTGGCGGGGCGGGCCGTGGTTGGCGAGACATTGACGCCGCTGATTGCGGCCCGGCCGGGGCTTTGGGATCGGGGCGAACCGCTTCGGTTGCGGCTGGTGGGGGGCGAGATTGCGGCGGCAACGGAGTTGCGCATTCTGAACGGCGCAAATCTGATGGCCATCGGCGATGGCAGTGCGGGCAATTGGGAGTTGTTCCAGTTCGCCGCAGCCGTGCCCGTTGAGCCGGGGGTCTGGGAGGTCAGCCTGCGGTTGCGCGGTCAGTTGGGAACCGATGCCCTGATGCCCGAAGTCTGGCCCGAAGGCAGTGTGGTTGTCTTGCTCGACGATGCCCCCGAGCAGATATTGTTGCCGGCATCGTCGCGCGGGCTGGCACGGCATTACCGGATCGGTTCGGCGCTGCGTCCCTACGATGATCCGTCTTATGAACACCGGATCGAGGCTTTTGCCGGGGCGGGGCTGCGACCGCTCAGCCCGTGTCACCTGAGCGCGGCAGCCGAAGCGAATGG
>CAZPWV010000130.1:0-6626 GCA_964590825.1 uncultured Rhodobacter sp.
ACTTCATCGACATGGAAGAGCGCAAGAATAACGCCGCCGTCGAGAAGCGCCTGAAAGACAAGCTGAAAACCGACCGTGCGCGGATTCAGGTGGGGCGCATCTCGGGCTTTGGCCTTCTGGAAATGAGCCGCCAGCGGCTGCGGCCGGGGATGCTGGAAAGCACCACCCAGCCCTGCCCGCATTGCCATGGCACCGGGCTGATCCGCTCGGATGACAGCCTGGCCTTGCAGGTGCTGCGGGCCATCGAAGAGGAAGGCACGCGCAAGCGGAGCCGCGAGGTGCTGGTGCGCTGCCCGGTGGCGGTGGCCAATTACCTGATGAACGCCAAGCGCGAGCATATCGCCAGCATCGAGGCGCGCTATGGCATGGCGGTGCGGATCGAGGCCGATCCGAGCCTGGTCAGCCCCGATTTCAGCATCGAAAAGTTCAAGACCGCCACCCGGATCGTGCCCGAGGCGCATAGCCATGTGGTTTCGGCCAGCGCCGAGCTGATGGCCGAGATCGACGAGGCCGAAATCGCCGAAGAGGACGAGGACGAACCCGAGGACCGCGCCGTGCCGGTCACCGCGGTCGAGGCCGAGGGCGAGGGCGACGAGCAGCCGAAGAAAAAGAAACGCCGGCGGCGTCGGCGCAAGAAATCGGGTGCCAATGGTGCGGGCGAGGGCAATGGCCAGGGCTCGGACGAGGGCGACGAGGACGAGGGCGACGAGGAGGATGAGGCCGGCGAAGATGACGCAGCCGAAGACGCCGCCCGCGCCGCCGCCGCCGCGAGCCTGGCCGAAGTGGCCCTGCCGGCGATTGGCTCCGAGACGATTGGAACCGGGGCGATTGGCACCGAGGCGATTGGAACCGAGGCGGGGGGCGTGAGCCCGGAACCGCTGGCGGCCGAGACCGCCAAGCCGAAAAAGCCCAGCCGCTCGCGCAGCAGCAAAGCCAAGGCAAGCGGTGACGGCGTGAACCCGGATGCGGCTCCCGATGCCGCTCTGGCCGAATCCGCGCCGAAACCGGCGGCGAAATCCACCCGTTCGAAGCCGCGCAAAGCCGCCGGCGCGGACGCGTCGGAGGAGGCCTCGCAGGAGGCCGAAGCGCCCACCGCCAAGGAACCGGCGCCGAAACGGACGGTGTCGCGCTCGCGCAGCAAAAAGCCCGAGGCCGCTGCCGTGACTGCGGCTGCCGAAGCGCCCGCCGCCCCGCAGGCGGTGGAGACGCCGGCCGAAGTGGTGCGGCAACCGGCGCCCCGGCCGGAGCCGCAGGCTGTGGCCCCAGAACCGGCCCCAGAACCGGCCCCAGAACCGGCCCCTGCACCCGAACCGGAGACGCCGGCCCCGGCGCCCGCGCCCGAACCCGAAGACAGCGGCCCGCCAAAACCGAAGCGGCGCGGCTGGTGGTCGCTGGGCGGCTGAGATCGGTGAGATGAACTGCGTGAACGCCGGGCCCAGTGCCCGGCGTTTGCCTGTGGTGCGGCATTTGCCTGTGGCACGGCGGCCCGTGTGGTGGCCGTGTGGTGCCTCATGCGGGGGGCCTCAGACCGGGGGGCACAGGCGGCTGGGGGCTCAGGTTGCGGGTGGGGCAGCGGGAGCGGCCCGGCGAAGGCGCGAGCTGCGCCCCAGACGTCCGGTGCTCAGGTTGCGACCGGGGCAGCGGCGGCGCCGCGCCGCGCCACGCAATAGCGCAGCACGCCGCCCTGATCTTGCGCCAGCAGCAGCGTATGGCCCGCCTCGGCGCAGAAATGCGGCACATCCACCCAGCTTGCGCCATCGGTGGCCAGCATTTCGACCACCGCGCCCTCGGGCAAGCCGGCCAGCACCTTGCGCAGCCGCAGCACCGGCAGGGGGCACAAAAGCCCCCGCGCGTCGATGCTTGCGGCAAATTTGGTGCGGCTGTTCATCTGCCCCGCCTAGCCGGCCTGCGCCGATCTGTCCACGCCAATGTGACCTGTCCCGGCGTGACGGCGCCGCGGCCAGATGCTAGGAAGGGGCATGTTCGGAATTGACCTCATCGATGCCGCCTTTCTGCCCGCCGCCTTCGTTGCGGCGCTGGCGGGGCTTTTGTCTTTCCTCAGCCCCTGCGTGCTGCCAATCGTGCCGCCCTATCTGGCCTATATGGGCGGGGTGAGCATGGGCGATCTGCGCGAGGGGCGGCGCTCGGCGCTGGTGCCGGCGCTGTTCTTTGTCATGGGTCTTTCGACGGTCTTCTTGCTGATGGGGGTGGCGGCCTCGGCGCTGGGGCAGTTCTTTCTGGCCAATCAGATGTGGTTTGGCCGCATCTCGGGGCTGGTCATCATCGCGCTCGGGCTGCATTTTCTGGGTCTTTACCGGATCCCGATCCTCGACCGCGAGGCCCGGCTGGATGCCGGCGACCGTGGCGGCTCTTCGCTTGGGGCCTATGTGCTGGGGCTGGCCTTTGCCTTTGGCTGGACGCCCTGCATTGGCCCGCAACTCGGGGCGATCCTGTCGATTGCCGCGCAGGGCGGATCGGTGGGCAAGGGGGTGGCGCTCCTGGCCATTTACGCGGCCGGGCTTGGCATTCCCTTCCTCTTGGCGGCGCTGTTCATCAGCCGTGCCATCGGGCTGATGAACCGGCTCAAGCGGCACATGGGGCTGATCGAAAAGACCATGGGCGGGCTCTTGGTGCTGGTCGGGTTGCTGCTGGTCACCGATGCGTTCTCGGCGCTCAGCTTCTGGCTGCTGGAAACCTTTCCGAGCCTCGCCAATCTGGGCTGAGCGGCCCCAGGGCGGGCCCCGCCCGCCCAAGCGGCCCCCCGCCGGTGGCTTTTGCGCGGCTCAGCCCAGCTTGAAATGCTTGGCCAGCTTCAGCCCCTGACCCTGATAATTCGAGGCAATTCCCGCGCCATAAAGCCGCTCTGGCCGGGCTGCCATGCGTTCATAGACCAGCCGCCCCACCACCTGCCCATGTTCGAGCACAAAGGGCGCCTCGTGGCAGCGCACCTCCAGCACCCCGCGCGCCCCGGTGCCGCCGGCGGTGCCATGGCCAAAACCGGGGTCGAAAAACCCCGCGTAATGCACGCGAAACTCGCCCACCATCGCCAGATAGGGCGCCATTTCGGCGGCAAAATCGGGCGGGATCGTCACCGCCTCGCGCGAGACGAGGATATAAAAGGCACCGGGGTCGAGGATGATCTGCCCCTCGCGGGTGCGCACCTCCTCCCAGAAATCGCTGGCCGGGTAATGCGCGATCCGGTCGAGGTCGATCACCCCGGTGTGGGGCTTGGCGCGGTAGCCCACCAGATCGCCCGCGGCGGGGCGCAGATCGACCGAAAAGCCCAGCCCGTGGTCGATCACCGCCACGCCGCTGACCAGAGGCTCGGCCGAATGCAGCGCCTTGAGTTCGGCATCGCTCAGCGCCGCCTGACCCGCACGAAAGCGGATCTGGTTCAGCCGCATTCCCGGCCGCACCAGCACCGAAAACGACCGCGGGCAGATTTCGGCATAGAGCGGCCCGGTGTAGCCCTCGGGAATGCGGTCGAATTCGGTGCCGCCATCGGTGATGACGCGGGTCAGCAGGTCAAGCCGCCCGGTGGAGCTTTTGGCATTGGCCACGGCGGTCAGCCCCGGCGGCAGGGCCAGCCCCTCCATCAGCGGCACAAGATAGACACAGCCCTTTTCCAGCACCGCGCCCTCCTCAAGGCGGATGCGGTGCATTTCAAAAGCCGCCAGTTTCGATTCGACCCGCTGCCCCTTGCCCGCCAGAAACGAGGCGCGGATGCGGTAGGCCACCGTTCCCAGCCGCAGATCAAGGCTGGCGGGCTGCACCTGTTCGGGCATCACCGCCCGGTCGGCGGTAATCTCGCCGCGCGCGATCATGGCGCGAAGGGCACTGTCGGGCAGGACACCGAAGGTCATGGCTGTCTCCGTGGGGCGGCTTGGCGGAACTGCGAACGCCCACCCCCGAAGGAGTGGGCGTTGCTCGGTTGGTCGGGCCGGTGAGATTCGAACTCACGACCTTCCGCCCCCCAGACGGACGCGCTAACCAGGCTGCGCCACGGCCCGACGAGGGGCATATAGAGGCAATGGGGGACCGGGCGCAAGCCGCAAAACGCATCTTTTTGCATGTGTTTGCGGGCGGCGGCGGGGCGGTGCGCACGGCAGGGGCGCCGCCGTCTGGCCGGGGCCAGGGCCGGGCTTGCGGGCCGGGTTACGGGCCGGGTTACGGGGAGCGGGGCCATGCTAGCGCCGTGGCAGGCGGGGGGGCTGACCCAGACGGTGGCGCAGCACCAAAAGCCGGTCATGGGCCGCCAGAAGCCGCATCCGCTCGATCGGCGTGAGCGCGGTGGGGGCAAACCGTGCCAGGCCCTCGCGCAGCGCGGCCAGCGGATCGGCACCGGGGTCGATCTGCTCGGCACGGGCGATTTCGGCGGGCAGCGGCGCCGAGCCGCCCAGAATCAGGCTGACCACGCGTTCAAGCGGGTCGATTTCGGGTTCGGGCGGCGGTTGCAGCGGGGAGGGCGCCGGCGGCTCCGATTCGGCGTCCGGCTCCGGCAGAGGTTCGGGGTCCCGCGCCGGTTCAGTTTCCGGCTCCGGCTCGGGTTCAACGTCTGGTTCCGGTCGTGGCTCGGGTTCCGGTTCCGGCTGCACCTCGGGTTCGGGTTCCGGCTGCGCCTCGGGGTCCGGTTCCGGCTGCACCTCGGGTTCAACGTCCGGTTCCGGTTCGACGCCAACGTCCGGTTCCGGCTGCACCTCGGGTTCGGGTTCCGGCTGCGCCTCGGGGTCCGGCGCGATTGCGGAGGCGGCCTCGGTCACCGCTTCCGTCGCGGCCTCCAGTTCCGCCGCGGGCTGCGGCAGCGGTTCGGGTGGCTGCGGTTCGGGCGGCTGCGCGGCGGCGAAATCGAACAGCGAGGGCTGATGCCAGCCGGTATCGGCGCTGGCCTCGGGCGGCGGCGTTTCGGCAGGCTCCGGGGCTGGCTCCGGGGCCGGTTCTGGCGCGGTCTTTGGTGCCGCCGGTGCGGCCTGCGGCGGGCGCGGCGCGACGAAGCGATAGGCGCTGTCCTCGGCGGGCGGCGGCATGGCGGCCAGAGATTCGGGCGGCGTTTCGGGGGCCGTTTCCGGCGACGCATCGGGCGGCGCTTCGGCGGGGGTGTCGGGCAAAAGCGCGGGGCCGGGGATCGCGTCTGCCGCGCTTGGCGGGGTGATCTGTGGGGTGATCTGTGGGGCGATCTGCGGGGCGATCTGCGGGGCGCCGTCTGCGCGGGGCTCGGCGGCGGGGGGCCGCACCTTGCCGGCATCGGCCCGCAGCGGCAGGTCCAGCGCCGGGGGGCCCAACTCGGGAAGCTCGCAATCGCCTACATCGGCCTCGGCAGCGGCCGCCTCGGCAAGATCCGGCGGGGCGTCTTCAGGCGCGGGCGGTTCAGGCGCGTGCGGTTCGCCCTCCGGGTGGACCTCGGCGCTCGGCGCGGCAGAGGGGTCATCGACAGGCGCCCCAGCGGCGGCCCCAGCGGCGGCCAGAGGGTCAGCCATCGGCTCAGGCTCTGGAGCCGTCCCGAGGGGCGGGGGCAGATCCGGGCGGGCGCCATCGGTGGCTTGCGGTTGCGCCGGCTCTGCCAACGCCTCTGCCAATGCCGCCTCGGCGACCGTAGCCCGTTCAATCTCGACCCGCTCCGCCTCGACCCGCTCCGCCTCGACCCGCTCCGCCTCGACCCGCTCCGCCTCGGCCCGCTCCGCCTCGACCCGCTCCGCCTCGGCAAGCTTTGCCGCCTCGGTCTGCGCCTCCGCCTCGGCCCGGTTTGCGGCCTCCGCCTGTGCCTGCGCCGCCTCGGCGGCCTGTCGCGCCGCGTCCAGCACCGGCTCGCCCAGCGCGGCAAGGCGCTTCGTGCCCTGATCCTTGATCCAGCCCTGCGCGGCGCGCACGCTCAGCCCCTCGGCCTGCAGCAACTGCCGGATCCCCGCCAGCAGCGCAACATCGGCGGGGCGGTAATAGCGCCGCCCGCCGCCGCGCTTGACCGGTTTTATCTGGGCAAACTTGCTTTCCCAGAACCGCAGCACATGGGTTGGCGTTGCCAGAAGGTCGGAAACCTCGGAAATGGTGCGAAAGGCCTCGGCTGACTTCGTCATTGCGCCGCTTTACCCCTTGTTTGCGGGGGGCCGGTCAGTGCGAATTGCCGGCGGCCACGCGGTCTTTCATCAGATGCGAGGGCCGGAACGACAGCACCCGGCGCGGGCTGATCGGCACTTCCTCGCCGGTTTTCGGGTTGCGCCCCATGCGCGAGGTCTTGTCGCGCACCGAAAACGTGCCGAAGGATGAAATCTTCACCGTTTCGCCCGCCGCCAGCGCATCGGACATGTGTTGCAGCACCGCCTCGACCAGACTGGCCGATTCGTTGCGGCTCAGCCCCACCTCGCGGAACACCGCTTCGCTGAGATCCATGCGCGTGAGAGTCTTTTCCGACATATCAGTCCCCCCGGAGTGATTTTCGCCACGATGGGGGTTTCCAAATCCCGAGTCAATATCAATGACTTGGACGCCGCAGTTAAGACGGCGGAAAATGCGCCCCGGTTACCAGCGCAGCACCACCGCGCCCCAGGTCAGCCCGCCGCCGATGGCTTCGGTCACGATCAGGTCGCCCGGCTTGATCTGGCCCCGCGCCCGCCCCACCGAGAGCGCCAGCGGGA